>DAOVXM010000244.1 GCA_030636125.1 Chloroflexota bacterium
TACTCTTGCGACGAGGTCTACCAATTGTTGGATCAATATGCTGAAGCGGTTGAACGCGGCGAAGATACTGCTCAACTGATGCCCCTGGTCAAACGCCATTTAGATTTGTGCCGGGATTGCCACGAGGAGTACGAGGCGCTTTTGAACATACTCGAAAGCACTCCCTCAATATAAAGCCAATCGATAGGCATCGAGATTAACTTCCGCGCCCTGATCTTATTCAAGGCGCGATTTATTTATGGCGGGTTGCAGAATAGAATTCAAGCCTGGCAATTTTTCGGATATAATTTGTGGAACTTGTCCATATATCTGCGAGTAACTTATTTCCCGATATATTGGAACTGCTTTTTAGTAATCTGGAGTGACCATGACTGATCCAATGCTTCTCTCGTTATACAATTATGATGAATTCGTTCCGGTTAAGTTCGAACGCTGGTTGAACTTTGGGAATAGCCCTCCTTTAGGTCAAACAGCCCCAGATTTCCCGCTCTGGCACCTGGATGGCCGCGAGACACACTTGAGCGAAATCTGGTCCCAACATGACTACACAGTTGTTGAATTTGGCAGTTTCACCTGACCGTACTGCGGGATGGCGGCGCCATCCATGAATGCCATCGCTGATCGTTATAAGGAGCAAGGGGTTGGCTCGATATTTCTTTACACGCACGAGGCCCATCCGGGGGAGAACTATCCTCATCTGATCTCCATGGAACAAAAATTCAAGCATGCGCAAGCTTTGCAGGAAGTATATGGTGTCTCACGACCGATTTTATTGGATGCCCTGGACGGGGCCTGTCACCGCGCTTATGGGTCAATGCCTAATATGAGCTGGATTTTCACCCGCACAGGGATTCCGGTCTATAAATCGGATTGGACGGATGCCCACAGCGTAGAAAACGCTCTCGAATATTTTAAAGGCGTTACCGAGCGGCGGCGTGCTAAAGTAAGGTTGGCTCCCTTCCAGGTGGAAAGGCTTGATTTTCGCACAAGCGACCGCGAAAGCTTCTATCGTGGGCTGGAGCGTAATGGCCCCAAAGCTGTTAAGGAATTCCGCGCTGCGTTTGGCTAAAGGTAACTTACTGCCAAGCCTCTAGCCCGAGGCACTATCTTTATTCTCTTACCTTTGTCTGGATGCCAGGAATTGGGTTCCATTAGATAATTTACTTAGGTAAGAAAATGCACCATAGTGACATCTATATGGTTGAAGATGGAAAAAGGAAAGTCCCAACTTCGAACCCAAACCGGCTCCCTGCGATGACAGGTTCGTAGGATAGGTTCGTACGAAAGGTTCGTAATAGGTAAAGAGTTTCTTCATTTCTTCTTCTCCTCCTTCTCCTTGTAAGTAGCCCCGGTGTCCTCCTCCCGCCGGGGCTATTTATGTGAAAAAATATATCCATCGTTTGCTTAGTGGTTCTCTCGCTAAATTCGGATAGAAACCTGACAGGTTTTAGACTGACTACATGCAGTTGTGATTACTATTATTAGACGATATGTGCCCAGATATTCGGGTATTCGTAAACCTGTCAGGTTTTCAGTTACTTAGCGAGAATACCACTTAGTTGCCAAATGGCAGGCATAGGCTTGGCAATATCGGCCCCCAATTGTGATTCTATCAATCAAAGGTGTTTTAGTTTTTGCCTCTCGCCATAACTTAAGGCAAGTGCCAGTGCTGTGTAAGAATCGCGCCAATAGTCGCATCAATATTGTGAATGAATGGATAACGATTGGTGGTTTTGCGGTTGAGGTGATCTCAGGCATGCATCGCCAATCACTTGTAAGTTTGTCATCGGTTGTTTAACTTGATTTGGAGAAAATATCATGGAAATCGGATTGGTCGGTTTTCTTGGAGCATTTGCAGCAGGTGTGCTTTCGTTTTTATCGCCCTGTGTTTTTCCTTTAATACCCGCCTACTTAGCTCAAATGACCGGGATGTCGTTCGATGAATTGACTGGCTCCCAGGACCAGCAGCAGCGACGGAGGTTGATGGTCAATTCTTTTGCGTTCGTCATTGGCCTGGCTATTGTATTTGTTTTTTTGGGGGCGTCAGCCACCTTACTAGGACGCTTCCTGGTGCGTAACCAGACTCTAGTGGAGCGCATTGCCGGGTTGATCATTATTATTTTCGGGCTGCATATGATGAGCGTTATTCGCATCCCCGGCTTAATGCGTGAAGCCCGGGTGGATGTGGCCGACGCTCGCAAGCGCGCGGCCGGCCCGGTTGGCTCCGGTTTTATGGGGGCAGCCTTTGGTGTGGGGTGGACGCCCTGCATCGGACCGGTATTGGCTTCAATTCTGGCTGTGGCCAGCCAGGCCAATACGGTCGGCATCGGCATGGCGCTGTTATTAGCCTACGCGCTTGGACTGGGGGTGCCCTTTATTCTGATGGCTTTGTTAATGAACCGGGCTATAGGCCGGCGGACAATGGGTCGTGTGCGCCAGTACATACCGCAACTCACCATGGCGAGCGGCGCTCTGCTGATCACAATGGGCCTGCTGGTTTTCACCGGCAACTTGATCGAGTTGAGCAACTGGATTACAGCAACTTTCGGCACTGGGTTGACAGTATGACCGGTTATCCTTCAAAGAGGATAGATATAAAGCAATGAAAAAGATCATCCTATCTGCAACTCTTTTTTTAGCTGCTTGTGCGCCGGTGGTGACTCCCACGTTGACGCCGGCGCCGTCAGCGCCTGCGGTACAAGACCAGCCCCAGGCAACAGCAACCTCTCCAGAACTTGCCTCGCCGGGAACAACGCCGCAGCCAGCGCCGACCAATGCGCGCATAGAAGATGATAAGGAATATTTTGTGCCACAAATGCTGGCCTTCGACGCCATCTATCCAGTCTACGATCCAATATTTGCTCCAGCGAGCGAAGCCGCTCTTAACGATGATGAATTAGTGATGGGCGTGGCCATCGATGGGCAGGCGAAGGCCTACCCGGTATCTGTTTTGCGTTTTCGAGAAATGGTTGACGATGAATTGGCTGGCTGGCCCATTCTCGTCACCTGGTGACCGATTTGCTACACCGGTCTCGTGCACGACCGGAGAATTGATGGGGTGACCCACACCTTTGGCAACGCGGGGTCGCTTTTTATGAACGCCATGACCTGGTATGACCATGAGACAGGCTCGATCTGGTCACAACCCTGGGGGCGGGCGATCCAGGGAGAGCTCAAAGGCGTACAGCTTAATTTGCTTCCTTTCCAATTGACGACCTGGGAGAACTGGAGGGATGCCCAACCGGATACGCTGGTCATGATGAATGATGTCAATCGCCTGGGCGGGCGCCGGCAGGGCTTTCAAACAGATTTTGTCGTAGGGCTAGTGCTGGCAGAGGATGCCAAGGCTTATTATTATGAGGATGCCCTGGAAGCAAGGGTGATCAATGATACGCTGGGCGATATTCCGATCGTCCTTTGGACTTCTGATGAAATTTTCTACGCTTATGTGAGGGAAGTGGATGGAAGCGTTTTGACCTTCAAGGCTGATGGGGATATGTTGGTTGATGAAGAAACCAACTCGACCTGGGATCCAACCAGGGGCTTAGCGACCTCCGGACCGCTCCAGGGGGAGGGGCTGCGAGCGGTTCCCAGCTTGAGTTCCTTCGACTGGGCCTGGGAGGATTTTTATCCCGACTCGGAGTTCTATATTCCATAGGTTTGTCAGAAAATCACTCAGGTAACTTCGAGAACCTTATGTATACTGTCTCGTTTTTTGTCATAGATACCCTCAAGTGCGTTGGTCATAGGACGCCTTTGAGACCCTTGAGCGATTGTCGTTGACGTAAAAGCCCGACCCTTTAAAAATAACCGTTGGGACGGAATAATTGCGATGGACTTTCGTGTGACCGTTGGGGCAAATAACCTCCGACAAGTCATCATTCATATTGCTTTTCCTTTCAAAAGTAGCCCCGCACACATTACATTCAAATACATAGACTGGCATAGGTTCTCCTTACAAGATTTCTTCCAGGTCAGGTGATAAATTAGGTGCATAACCCTCATCCTTGAGCCGCTTTTCCTCAGCGTGCAGGAAATTGATAAATTGGAGAATGCGGGGATCTTCTTTGTGATTGAAATTATCGAACTTTTCATCTAAAGCCATTAAACAGGCCATATACAAAGCCAATGGGTCCGCATTCACCAGAAGTTTCTCGTAATTATGCGATTCATTTAGTAGCACAGCCCTACGCTTCGCAAATAAGATCTCAATCTCCTCAATATACATCATCAAAGTTGGGTTGGCTGAACTAATCTCCAAGATAGGAGCTGGCGATTCCAAAACACAGGTTGTCACCGTATTTCGAGACTTAATGGTTAAACTACCGCCAAAAGTATACGCTTCCTCCTTCTTGCCTCTCCGGTCGACTATCTCTACTAAGCCCGCACAAGCCTGGTAGGTGTTTGCAAATGTCCAAGGGTGATGGATTGCAAGCCGTTCAATCGAATCTTGCTTGTCTTTAACTGCAAGATGGACAACAGAGGGGTCAAAATGCTTGCCCGAAGGCACTTTGCTGATGGCAATATCCAAACGTAAAGCGCCAGGGGCATTACCGGAATGATGATACCAATAACCCATTTTAGGTTCTTCATTTAACTCAGTCATAGGGGCCTCTTAGCAATGTCTGGTAGGATATTATTGGGGGCTGCCTTAATTAGATAAGGATACCCGCTGCAACCGATCATTAAAGGAATAATGAGCAGGAGAATGAAAATGGAGTAGATGTTACGTTTCATGCAATGCTCCTTTCCTCGAATGTGTGTGTAATGATCCAAACAGGAAAAGCCCCTGGACTACCCGGGGGCCTTCTCTGGCAAATCTGTCGGGGGAGGTCACTCCTAGTAAACCCAATTTCACCGGAAGTGTTCAAATCATTGATATATTATCCACGACATTCAATATACATTATTCTTCACAGGTGTGGTTAACTGCTTTCACCTTTTTTAGGATAGCATACTACTATAAGAGATCGATTAATCCAATGTGTGAGTTGTGTCTGAATCGCTACCTAGTTTAACCAACTCCCGAAGGGACACCGTTACAAACGGGCGATCA
>DAOVXM010000376.1 GCA_030636125.1 Chloroflexota bacterium
CGATCGCCACGCGCTGCTGCTGCCCACCCGATAACTGCCCGGGATATTTTTGAGCTTGTTCGGGGATGCCGACCCGCTCCAGGATCTGCATACCGAGCTCCTCCGCCTCCTGTTTCTTCCTTTTGCGCACCCAGATAGGAGCTAAGGTGACATTAGCCAGAACAGTTAGATGCGGAAACAGGTTGAATTGCTGGAACACCATCCCGGTTTCCATGCGCACCATTTCGATATTGCGTACGTCATGGCTTAATTCAATCCCATCTACGATGATCTGACCTCTTTGATGCTCCTCGAGACGGTTGAGGGTGCGGATGAAGGTCGATTTACCAGACCCAGAAGGGCCGAAGATCACCACCACCTCTCCTATCTGGACCTCCAAAGAGATACCCGCCAGGGCTTGAAAATCGCCGAACCACTTCTCTACATCACGCGCGATGATGATCGGCATCTGTTCCGAATTTTGTTCGCTCATATCCACCTCCGCCTCAACCAAAGATATCCAAATAGCTCGACTGGAACATTAACGCTCACCGACCCCAAGTTCAGCTTCTATTCGCCGGCTGGCATGCGACATCATGAAACTCAGAATCCAAAATATCGCGGCGATGAAGCCATACACCTCCATCTGAAGCCCAATATATGCAGGATCGCTTGTCAAAACGGAGCGCCCTATCGCCAGAAGTTCGAGCACCGCGATAAACGAGGCGAGCGTTGTGTCCTTGAACAGAGAGATAAATTGTCCCACGATGGGTGGTATAACCGCTCGCAAGGCTTGCGGTAAGACGATCAAGACGGTGATCTGGAAATTCGAATGCCCCAGCGCTTTGGCAGCCTCAGTCTGTCCAAAAGGAACTGCTGCTAACCCGCCGCGCACATTTTCGGCCGTATATGCCGCGCTGAAGATGGTCATCCCAACCAATGCTCGCAATAGACGGTCGATGCGCATCCCAGTAGGGGTGAATAAAGGCACGAGCAAGGATGCCATGAATAAAATGCTGATCAGCGGCACGCCGCGAATGACTTCGATGAATACCGTACATATCACGCGGATCACCGGCAAGGATGAACGCCGGCCTAACGCTAAAATCACTCCGAACGGAAATGATAGCACAATACCGCCGATCGCCAGAATCAGTGTCACTAAGAGTCCGCCCCATAAATTGAATGGCACTATCCTCAGGATATCAAGCAATGGGGTACCAAAAAGCAGAAAAAAGCTGGGGAGTAAAGAGGTAAACCAGGCGATCAACAATGCGCGCGGGCTGATCTTTGTGCTCCCTCCAAGCAGATATCCTACTGCGATAACCCCCAAATTTGCCAGCAATGCCGCCCGCATCCAAATGGTGAGAGTCGGCAGTGAAGCCGGCCAGAATGCCAGGATAAGCAAAAACCCGGCATAGGTCAACCCCAGTACGCCCAAAAGACCACTCCACTTACGCCAGCTCATGCCTAACAGCAGCGAATACATCGCCAGCATTAAGCCTATACGCCATAATAACTCGCGGGGATACTGTCCCACCATGTACAGCAGAGGGAATTTGAGCACTGGTTCCCAATCAGCTGTGGTGAAGATCCAGCGCAGAAGGCCGCTGACAACCAGATAGATTAAAATCAACGACCCGATTGTCAGCAAGCCATTGAACCAGCTGTTGAAAAGATTCTTCCGTACCCAGGTCAGAATGCCCGGAGGTTCGGGAGGCCCGAGTTTTCTCTGAGCTTTGCTGGCAGTTGTCATCTCACCTCTCCACCAGCTGAATGCGGCGGTTGTAAATATTCAAGATAAATGAAGTAACCAGACTGATACTCAGATAGACAGCCATGATCAACACGATCACCTGCACCGCCCTCCCAGCCTGGTTGATGGTCGTCTTACCGATGAAGAATAATTCCGGGTAACCGATGAAGACGGCTAGACTTGAGTTCTTGGTCAGGTTAAGGTACTGGCTGATTAACGGTGGGATAATGACTCGCAGCGCTTGCGGTATGATCACCAGGCTGAGCACTTGCGAATAACCCAACCCGATCGCCCTGGCAGCTTCCAACTGCCCGCGGTCGACGGCCTGGATTCCAGCCCGCACGACTTCAGCGATAAAGGCGGCCGTATAAGTTACCAACCCGACTAGCAAGGCAGCGAACTCTGGTGACAGGTCGTATCCACCAATGAAATTGAAACCATCTAACACGGGTACATCAGCCCGTAGTGGCGCTCCTCTAGAAAGCACAAACCCAATTAAAGGAAAGATGATCAAGATTCCCAGACTAACAAATGCAAAATAAGTGCTGCGGCCGGTTCTTTCCTGGTACCTGCGCAGGTACACCCAGGCGAGGATCGCCAGGACCATAGCTAAAACTATTGAGATGACAAACGGGGCGCCGTGAGGTGTCAACCTAGGCCAGGTCAATTGCAAACCGCGCTGGTTGAGATAGATCGGACCTGGCAGAACGATACTCAGCTCTACACTTGGCAACGCGGTCAGGAACACATTAAACCAGAGCAGTAACAGAACCAGCAAAGGGATATTGCGGTGAAATTCGATGAACACCAAAGCCATGCGGCTCACCAACCAGTTGCCGGATAAGCGCGCGATGCCGACAAATGTCCCCAAAATGGTGGCGAAAAATACTCCCACGATCGACACTTTTAATGTATTCAACACCCCTACTAAGAAGGCATATAGAAATGAGCGGGAAGGATCGTATGGGATGTCCGACTCGCCGATCGGAAAACCGGCCGCTTCACCCAGGAAACCAAAATCTAAAGAAAGGCCGCGCTGTTCGGCCGCGTTGAGAAAGTTAATCACGGCCAAAAAAAGCAGCCCAATTACAACGATCGCCGATACAATCTGGGCGAAGATGCGCAGTACACGTTCGTCTCGCCAGAGGGGAATTTGGCTATGGAATTCAATCACATCCGCGGAGGGTTTTTTGGACGCCATATTTTCATTCAGAAACAAGGACATGACTCAATAAATGAGTCATGTCCCTGCACGACATATACGGTGATGCTAGCGCATTGGCGGCGCGTAAATCAGACCACCATTCGTCCAAAGATTATTCTGCCCACGTGGCAGGTCTAGTCCACCAGGGCCAATATGGCGATCGAAGATCTCACCATAGTTGCCGACAGCGGATACTGCTTTTGCAATTGCGTCTGCGGAAAGGCCTAGATCACTTTGTCCCCACTCACCTTCTGCGCCCAATAAGCGGCGGACTTTGATGTTGTCGCTGGACTTCATCTGCTCGACATTGGATTGTGTCACACTCAGTTCTTCAGCGTTGATCAAACCCCAGACGACCACTTTCACGATATCAAACCACTGGTCGTCTCCAGATGGGACCGCTGGGGTAAGCGGTTCCTTCGAGATGGTGATATCCAGAATCATGTGGTCATCAGGATTAGCAAATCCCTGGCGTATAGAAGCCAACTGGGATTTGTCGCTGGTTGTGGCATCGCAGCGCCCTTCCTCGTAGGTGCTGTAAACCGTTGCCGTATCCTCAAACGTGACAGCAGTAAATTCTAAGCCGCGCTGGCGGAAGGAGTCAGCCAGGTTCAATTCAGTGGTGGTACCGCTGGTGACACACACCGAGGCGCCATCCATCTGTTCAATTTCTGTGATGCCGCTGGCGACAGGCACCATGTAGCCTTGACCATCATAAAACCAGACAGAGGTGAAATTACCCCATTGGGCGTCACGCGTACTGGTCCAGGTAGCATTGCGTGAGAGGACATCAACTTCTCCGGTCTGTAATGCTGGACCACGGTCAGCCGCGCTGAGGGGTACAAATTCGACCGCTTCTGGATCATCCAGCAAAGCTGCTGCGATTCCCCGGCACAGGTCGATATCAAAGCCAACATTGCGCCCATCCGCATCCAATTCACCAAATCCCACCAGATCGGTGCGGCTGCCACAAACTACTTTGCCACGATCTTTTATTCGCTGCACAATAGCAC
>DAOVXM010000300.1 GCA_030636125.1 Chloroflexota bacterium
TCGCTCAAAGAGAGTAAAGAACGAGCTTTGTACCTGCTCGAACAGGTTGGGATTGCAGAGCACGCCTACAAAACCCCGGCGAAGATATCCGGTGGCCAGCAACAACGTGTCGCCATTGCGCGCGCCTTAGCTAACGACCCATCCGTTCTCATCGCTGATGAGCCGACTGGCAACCTGACTCGCGCACCACAGGCGAAATCTTCGACCTCTTTTCTTCCCTGGTTGATACAGGCAAGACATTGCTTGTGGTGACTCATGACAATGAGATCGCACAACGTGCAACCCGCAGAGTTAGGATCACAGACGGGGAAATTTTTTATCCTCCGGGAAGCAAAGGATGAGAGCGATAGCGCTATAAGTGGGGTGTAGGAATTTTTTTCTTTGATCACCTTCTGTATATTATTGAATAAATTATAAGTTATCAAGCAATCGTATGATATTTAAAGCACGCTGGTCCAAAATATTAAAAGACATCTGGGGGAATAAATCCCGCTCGCTGCTGGTCATCTTTTCCATCGCGGTAGGCGTAGCCGCGGTCGGTATGATCAACAACGCTGGACGCATCATACAACGTGACCTAGACCTGGCATATGCCAGCGGCAACCCCTCCCTACTCGAGATATATGTTTCTCCATTTAAGAAAGACCTCGCCACAGCCGTTGAGGGGATGCGCGCAGTCGAAGAGACCCAGGCACGGCGAATTGTCGGCGCCTCCATTCATCGAGAAGACGAACAGTGGGAGAACCTCAGTCTAAACGTCGTTCCCGATTACAACGATTTTCAGGTTAGCAAGCCCTTACCAGTAAGTGGTTCTATCTCTCCGGGAATCCGGGAGATTTTGCTTGAAAGAGACTCTGCCGATTCATTAAACCTTACCGTTGGAGATACCGTCACCGTAGAGATGCCTAACGAGCGTCACTATGATTTAACCGTCGCTGGAATCGTTCATGATGTATATGTGCAACCATTCGCTCTTCTTAGCGAGGCAACCGGTTATGTCTCCATGGAGACGCTCGAATGGATGGGAGAAGCCCCCTACTACAACCGCTTGGATATCATCGCTTCTGAGAATAAAGAAAACAAGCAGCACGTCCTCGAAGTGGGCAACCTGGTGCATGACCGGGTGATCGAGCCATCAGGTTACCAGGTCGCCAAAATTCAAATTCCCGGAATCGGTTCTAACCCTGGTGAGCACTGGGCGCATAACCAGATTCAAGGCTTTCTGCTTATCCTACAGATTATGGGAATCATGGCTGTTCTGCTAAGCGGGGGACTGGTGATCAACACGGTGTCAGCTATCCTCAACCAGCAGATCAAACAAATCGGCATCATGCGTTCTGTTGGTGCAACCCGCCTACAAATTATCGGGATGTACCTGGTCAATATCTTGGTATTTAGTATCCTGGGTCTGATGATCGCCATTCCTCTTGGGCTGCTCGGCGCCTGGTGGTTGGTCGATTTTGCGGCGGGATTTTTAAATTTTAACGCTACTCAGATTGACCTGCCGTTGAATGTGTTAGCCCTTCTGATTGGCTTAGGACTGCTCATGCCGGTAACTGTGGCATTAGTCCCGATCATCGCTGGAACACGGCTCTCCGTATACGATGCTATATACCAATATGGTCTGAACGATAAAGAGGAGGGGGGACGAATTGAAAAATGGTTGAGTAAGTTCCGCAACCTCAGCCCTCCGGTTATGATCTCCCTGAGGAACACCTTCCGCAAGAAAGGGCGCTTGGCGTTCACCCTCATTACCCTGACCCTGGCTGGAGCAATGTTCATGGCTGTGTTCAGCACTCGCTCCTCCTTGACAGCGCAGATCAAACAGGTTAATCGATATCTGTTTTACGACGTCACCATAAGCATACCCGGAGGTGGCAGCAAACACGCCATCGAGCGAGAAGCTTTACGCATTCCCGGTGTTACGGTCGCGGAAGGATGGACCAGCGCGATAGGTATTGTCGAACTTGCGGATGGCAGTGAAAGTGAAGAACTCGAAATCATCGGGCTGCCTTATAACTCAGCCACGATTGATCCGCTGCTGTTAGACGGAACATGGCTCCAGGCAAGTGGTGCTAATCAAGCCGTGGTGAACGACGACCTGCTTGATGAAGAACCCGATATAGGTGTTGGCAGCGAAATCGTGCTCAAAGTAGGGGAGAAGAAACGCACCTACCAGGTGGTTGGCATCGTTTCCAAGCATCTCTCTGGACCCCGGATCTACCTGGATGAGAACTCCTTCAGTAAGCTCACCGGCAGGAGCAATCAAGCCGACCTGGTGCGCGTGCTTGCGGATCCGGAAAAGCTGGCCAGCCCGGCCGAACAGGATGCCATCGCAGTACAGTTAGAGGAACGTTTCCAAAACGCTGGGCTGAGCTCAAGCAACAGCAGTACCCAGTACAGTTTTTTTGGGAAATTCACGGATGTGTTTGATATTATTTTAATCGTTTTGATCATTATGGCAGGCCTATTGGCCATCGTCGGTGGTCTGGGTCTGACCGGCACGATGGGCATGAATGTCCTCGAGCGCACCCGGGAAATCGGGGTTTTACGGGCGGTTGGGGCATCCAATATCGCTGTCCGCAAAGTGGTTGTCATAGAAGGGATCGTGGTGGGTCTCATCAGCTGGATTATGGGAGCGTTTCTCTCTGGTCCATCTGGCAGGGCTTTAGCCGGCGCGGTTATAGATGCTGTCCTGAAAGCCGATCTAAGCTACAGGTACTCTCTATCTGGGCTATTTATCTGGTTAGTTATTATTGTCCTGATCGGGGTTTTCTCAAGTCTTATCCCAGCGCGGAAGGCCGTGCAACTTCGCGTCCGTGAGGTTCTGGATTATGAATAATTACACCATTAGAGGTTTCTGATGTTATGGCATAAGAATGGTAATAAAAAAAATAATAGAAAGAACGGTAAGAACGGATCCGTTAATGAGAATTCGAACGGTGACCACGCGCTGATCGAACTACATGATGTAGGAAAAGCCTACAGCACCGGGGCCGGTAAATTCGTTGCCTTGAATGGAATCGACCTTAAAATTGAGGCAGGTGAATTTGTCTCTATCGTTGGCAAGTCTGGCAGTGGTAAAACCACATTAATCAATATGTTAACGGGCATCGATAACCCCACTCGCGGTGAGATATTCGTTGGAGGTACCGCCGTCCACAAACTGAACGAAGGTCAGATCGCCACCTGGCGCGGATTAACTGTGGGGGTTGTCTTTCAATTCTTCCAGCTTCTCCCGACCCTGACCGTGCTCGAAAATGTCACCCTACCAATGGGTCTTTGCAACCTCTATTCCCGGCAGGAGCGCCAGGAGCGAGCCATGCACCTGTTAAGCCTGGTTGACCTGGCCGATCAAGCTAACCTGCTGCCAAATAAACTTTCCGGTGGCCAGCAGCAGCGTGCAGCCATCGCTCGCGCATTAGCCAATGATCCGCCGATCATCGCCACCGATGAACCGACAGGCAACCTTGACTCGCGTGCCGCGGAGAAAGTTATAAAGCTGTTTGAAGACTTAGTCACCCAGTGTAAAACCATACTCATGGTCACGCATGATGATAGTCTTGCCAAGCGCGCCACCCGTACGATCGTCATTTCGGATGGCGTGATTGTGGACGGGACAAAACCAAACCTGACATTAGGACCACCTCAAACAGGCCTTTTGACCACTTCCCTTTCTTAAAATTGCATACGCCTCGGTCATCTCTTGTAGGGGGGAAACAAGCCAGGTGTATTTCCTTGTAATCATCACATCCTTCCTTTAATCATGGCTAAACCCCACGAAGAGCGGTTTTGTGTCATAATTAGGGACTTCCAACGGTATGTTCGTCCAACTTTTTTTCATCTTAAAAGGTAACTGCTCAGGCTGCGGTGAGAAATCCCGGAAAAGGGACGAGTAATGAAAGACGAAGGTAAAACTAAAGACCAGCGCATCAATGAACTGGTTGAGAAAGCCATCCGCGAGAGCGAAGAACGTTTTAGTAAAATCTTCAATAGCTCCAACGATGCCATCTTTTTGATCGATACCCAGGCTGATAAAATCATCGATACCAATCCCAGAGCTTGTGAAATGCTTGGCTACTCTCACGACGAATTATTATCCATGGGTATGTCAGCCATCCACCCCCAGGAGATGCCCATATTAAAGGCATTTTCTCAAGTGGTTTCCGAACAGGGCTACGGTTGGACGAATGAATTAACTTGTCTTACCAAATCCGGTAATTACTTACCTGCTGAGATATCCGCCTCGCTGGTCGAGTTTGAAGATCAAACCCTCATGGTGGCCATGGTACGCGACACCACCGAACGCAAGAAAGCGGAGATGCTGATACGCCGTGAGGCAGCGCGTGCAGACGCACTAGCACGCGCCGCAGCCCGTTTTAACGCCCATCTCACGCTTGAAAGTGTAGCAGACGCCGTGTGTGAAGAAACTGCGCTAGCGCTAAATGCCTCCGCTGTCCTGTTTCTATTATATGATCAAACTCAGGGAGCTCTCGTACCCACTGCCAGTCTTGGGCTGCCTGAAGAGTTAGTGGATAACTACCAGCCA
>DAOVXM010000115.1 GCA_030636125.1 Chloroflexota bacterium
CTGCTAACCTGCTGTAACTTTCCATCAAGTCATGAGCGGCATATTATGATGATAGTAGAAGATTGCGAAAATCGCACTCCTTACCAAGTTGCAACCCAACTGCTCAAAGTGTTGCGCCACTATTACCAAACTAGCGAGTCACATTCGCCACGCAACACTAGCCCTCTAGTGCAGTAAATACAGGATACGTTGGCAGTGGGCGAAAGTGTTCCTCGAGTGTTGCCATAACAGCAAGCACGATATCCTCTCGCCAGTGTCGGGCGACGACCTGGACACCCACTGGCAAACCGGCGCTGCCCTGCTCGACTTCCCTTGCGGTGATGTCCGCCAGGTCTTTACCCGCTTTGCGGTTGCTTTCTTCACCTGGCTGCACACGGGATGCGGAGATGACGCCTGCCGGCATACCCAACAAGTTATAAAGCGCAGCATAACCGGCGATGGCGGCAAATAGGTGCTCACTACTTGCATGTGGCATAGCAGGTAGCGCAATGGGTGGACATATGATGGCGTCAAACTGACCCTGGTCGAGAGACTCGAGAAACCGAGCCCGGTAACTGTTTCGCGCCTCTACGAGTTTCCAGTATGCTTCCGCTGAGCAACGTCCTGTGTTGCGGATGAGGAATGCCAGGTTGTTTTGGCCGCGTACCTCCATTATATTCGACAGGATTGGGCGCAAGGCATTTGGCAAGGTGGCTCCCTGCAGAGTTCCCTTGAGCGCTTGGACAGGCAAATCATTGCCCAGGGCGTGTTTAAGGGCCGCTCCTCCGTCAGCTGTTAAAATACTGACATAAAGGCCCACGGCTTCGGAAACATCAGGGGGCGTAAAGGCGTCGACCTGTGCGTTACGAGCACGTAAGGCTTCTGCTGCCTCTTCCACAACGCGTCGGATGGCAGGGGAACATGGGAACAAGCCGTTATCGGTGTACATGGCAATCCGCAGCCCATCAACCTTCACCTTTGTTGGATCACGCCAGGGAACAGGCGGCACCAGATCAACGGTTGCTTTCTGTGAAGGTGCTGTCAGGATAGCCATTGTCAGGACAAGGTCGGCTACGGTGCGCGCCATCGGGCCTGGCTGCGCAATGATGGCTTCCTGCCCCGTCGCAAAGAGGTGAGCAGGTACCCCCTCATTTGTCAACCGGCCTGAAGTGGGCTTGAGGCCATGAATGCCGCAGAAATGCGCCGGAACGCGGATGCTGCCGCCCAGGTCACTGCCTAACCCGAGAGGTACGCCTCTGGCAGCGATGATGGCGGCCTCACCGCCGCTGCTGCCGCCGGGAGAACGATCAAGGTCCCAAGGGTTATTTGTCCGGCCATAGACGGGATTGTCGCTCTCCCAGCCAGCCAGAGTCTGCATGATATTGGTCTTGCCGAGAATAATTACCCCCGCCTGCCGCAGTTTCGCAACCAAGGGGCCATCGCTATCGTATCTCTTCCCAACCTCCTTGGTCAAGCCTACGGTTGTTTGTGTACCGGCAACCTGATACAGCTCCTTGATGGTCATCGGCACACCATGAAGCGGACTATACGACTCGCCACGATTGCGTTTCTGATCCGCATCCTTTGCCTGAGCGCGGGCCTCGTCAAACAGGGGGATTACGACGGCGTTGAGCTTGCCGTTGACCCGCTCGATGTGTTGAATGTGGGCTTCAGTTACTTCTTGAACAGAGAGTTCACCCGCTGTGATCTTCTCCACCAATTCCGAAGCACTCAAGTTTGTAATTGCTGTCATGTATCCCCCTCCTTCAGCGCATCTGCAATAGCCGTGGCCCAGGCAGTGATGGTTTCCCAATCACGGAAATCGCCGACAGGTGCTTTGACATTCTTGATCATCGATTTCTCGATGAAGTTCAACTCCTCCATTTTCACCGCGCCATGAAAGACGACGATATCGCGGGGCTGGATGCGATCGGCGATGGGTTTCTGCGCATCAGGGAAGCGCCAGCCGTTCAGCAGTTCTACCGGGTCACCCTCGCCCGTAGGTCCGCTCGAAAACAGCCACACCAGCCGTTCAGCCAGCATTTTCTCGTTAGCCTGCAAGAACTTCACCGCCTCTTTGCGCCATCGGCCAATGTAGACCGCGCTGCCCAGGACAACAGCCTTGTAAGGCGCCAGGTTGCTAATGCGATCCGCGGGCAGCACGTCGGCGGTCAGGCCTGCTTGACGAAGCACTTGACCGATCTTTTCGGCAATCTCTGCCGTCGCACCGTACTTAGTGGCGTAGGCCACCAGAACTTGACCGTCCATTTTTGCCTCCATTGCCTTCGAGCAGTGGCTGTAGCCGCCGCCTAACGAGTCGGGTTCAGCCGCGCGGCGCGGCGGGTAAGTTTCATGAGACTGATTGGGTAATCAAGATGCTTTTTAGCACGCCGTTTCTCCCGGGGGAAGCCCGGTCGGCTGCAGCGGGTGTGGGGCGTCGTTGAATATTTAATCCAGTTGACCATCAATGGCTTTGGTAGCTCCAACTTCTTTAATGCGTATAAAATTCAATTCACCGAAATCTACATCCAATAAGCGCGGTTGATCGAATCTCATTGCAGAGACCTCAGCATTGGAAGTTAGTGTAAAGGTCACCAAACCCTTCGGTATCAGCGGATCCCGCCAATGGATCCGAAATGTGTCATAGTGCCAGTGCTCTAGGTCTCCAGTGAAGCAGGGGGAATGATCAAAACGCAACACCAAGAGATCGTTTTCTAAGGTGACTCCAGCATCACCATACAGAATGTCGCGGAATTTGCCTGCATAATCCTGAAGCGGCAAGGATGGTGAAGTACCTTTGACACGCGCCTTTTCGATTTCTTCTCTTGTGACCTGGTTCTTTTCTCGGTTCGTCTTCTGGAACGCCTGATATACGGCAAACCAGTCTGTCTTGGGTTCACCAAAAAACCTGTCCAGGACAATGGAGAAAATTGAAGCGGGTAACGGCGTTTCTTGATTAGATAGGGCCACAACTCCAAGTTGTTCTTCTGGAACAAAAGCGGCAATTGCAGTCATGCCATCGACTCCCCCCGAGTGGAAGACAACCTTCCGCCCGCGATAATCCCTGATAAACCATCCTAAGCCGTAAAAGGAGAACTTAGGAGTCAGAGCGTTGAGTTCAGCGGGTGGTGGTTGAATGGGAATGGCGATCTGAGCTTGGGTGAGATTAGCGAAGACTTTGGGGTCGATCAAAGATTGATTGCTAACCTGACCGTCGTTCAGGTAAAGGCGAAGGAACTGCAACAAATCAAAGGCAGACGTGTTGATTGAGGCGGCCGGTCCGACATTATCGTAGTTTCGGTATTCTATGCGTTTCAACTTCTCATCAATTATCGAATGAGGCGTCGCGACGTTGGGAGCCTGAGATAAAGCTTTTGTGCTCGTGTTACTAGATTTCATATTTAACGGTGTAAGTAGCCGTTGTTGAACAAACTCATCCCAGCTGAGACCAGTAATCGCGGGGATTATCTCACCAGCGACTAGATACATGACATTTTGGTAGGCGAACTGGCTACGGAAACTCGTTACAGGCTTTAGATGCCGGAGGCGATAGATAACTTGCTGGCGGTTATAAGTAGAGCCGTACCAAACTGTACCGCCGCTTACTTCCGCGAGACCGCTCCGGTGGGTAAGGAGGTCTCTAATTGTGATTTCTCTAGTGACATATGAGTCGTAAAGCTGAAAATCAGGCAAGTACTTCGTTACTGGATCATCCCATAAGAGCTTGCCTTCTCCAACCAACATAGCCAGACAAGTGGCCGTTATCGATTTTGAGATTGAACCAGCTGCAAAAAGGGTGTGCTCATCAACCGGTTGGTTGTACCCAAGTTCACACACACCGTAGCCAGCGGTAAATACCACCGCATCATCTTTGACGATAGCTATTGATGTGCCTGGAACTTCGAAGGCTTCCAAGGTTTGATGGAATTCAGGCTCAAGAAGGCCATTCATTGCGACCTCACAATTGGTATTTCCGGTACATTTCTCGACGCACAACGAATTAGGATTGATGTGGTGCGGAGCCGACACATAATGGCTTTTCTGCGAAAAACTTGCGTTGAACTAAGCCGAGTAAGAGCCATCATAATAAAACTCGGTTTGGAAATTAAGCCGAGACCTCCACCGGGGCTTCCAGCAACTCAGCATTTATTTTGTATGATTGTAGCAATTCAAACCCACTTTTGCAAGCATGAATATACTTTTCTCTCGTCCGGAGCGGGATGTTAAGTTGCCTACTTGCGATATTAGCGTTGCCAGGCAATACCTGATCAGGAGGGCAGAGACCCTACCTCTGTACCCATGGTTGCTAACCGGTCAGGGTGCGGTCAGGCGCCTGGACATCAAAGCGTTTGGGTTTGGCGGCTAATAAGACTTCCAGTTTTTGCCCCTGTTATCATAGCGAGTGAGGCGTTAATTGTTCCCACCATTTCAATGTTCGAGGTCTTCAAGCGGATCTCCGCACAACGCGATGAGGAAGAAGTGCTCAAAGCAATCGGCATGATGTCCCTGGGCACTGTAGCGGGTTTGACACAAGAAATTGCTACGAATGCAGCCCAACTTTCCTTGGAAATGAAACTGCCTATGGCAGACAGCATTATCTTACAAACCAGCTACACTTACCAGGCAACACTGTGGACACAGGATGCGGATTTCGAGAATATTCAGGGGGTGCAATATATTAAAAAGAAGTAACTTCTCACCGCAGCCTGAGCAGTTACGAAAAGAAACAAATTTTATGAACTTTACCTACCTGTTAGCTGCGCAGTTTCGCCCCCAAATCTCGCTCTAACTGGCGCACAATATGTTGGCGGATTTTGGCTACTTCTTTATCGGTCAGAGTGCGGTCAGGTGCCTGGTAAGTCAGGCTGTATGCCAGGCTTTTCTTGGCGCTGCCGATTTGCTGGCCTCGGTAAACATCGAATAAGCGCACATCGACGACCGTCTTACCGCCTGCTTTGTGAAGGACTTCGGCTACGCTCTCAGCCGGGAGCGACTCATCGACCACAACTGCCAGGTCCTCCAAAACGGGTGGAAACGGCGGCACCGCTTGGACATCAAAGCGTTCTGGTATGGCAGCTAATAAGGCCTCCAGGTCGAAATCAGCAGCCAGCAAGGGGGTTTCTGCTGAGCTGGAGGGCAGGTCATAATTCTCCCGCACCTGGGGGTGTAGCTCGCCGACGATACCCACCTGGTTTCCGCCCAATAAGACCCGGGCGCACTTGCCGGGATGGAAGGAAGGGTGCTGGGTGGGTTCGTAGCGAACGTCCTCCAAATACAGGCCAGCCAGCATAGCATCCACCACGCCTTTCAAGTCGTAGAAATCCATTGGGGAATCATCAGCGGTTTGCCAGGCAGTTAAATCTCGCCGTCCGGTTAATACGATAACCAGGCGCTGGAGTTCGTCGGGTAGGGATCCCTCCTCCGAAGCCAAATATACTGGGCTGATCTCGAAAAAGGCCATACGATCGCGCAGGCGTGCGTTGCGCTCCACGACTTCCAGCACGCTCGCTAATAGGCTCTGGCGCATGATATTTCTATCGCTGACGATGGGGTTTGCGATCTGCACAAAAGGCTTGTCGCTGGGGGGTGTGCCCGGGGCCAACCGCCGCGCCTCGCGCTCGGGTGAGGTCATGCGATAGGTGATCACTTCTTGCAGGCCCAGGTTGACCAACAGGTCACGCAGTCGTTCTTCTTGATCCATGGCGGGGTTACCGACCTGGGGAGGTAATTCATCCGCTAGGCGTGTCTCCGGGATATTGTCGTAGCCATAGATGCGCGCGATCTCTTCCATCAGATCGGCTACACCAGTTACACCCACGCCGATGTCCAGGCGGTGGTTGGGCGCGGTGGCGCGTACAGCTCCATCCAGGATCTCAACCGCGAAATCCAGGCGTCTCAGGATATTTGCGATCTCCTCGGAAGTCAGTTGAATTCCCAACCAGCGTTCCACATCGTCTGGGGTGATCTGCATGGTCGGGTCGTCCGGCGGGAGAGGATAGTTGTCCTCCAATCCCTGGTAAACCACTCCACCGGACCACTGGCGCATATATTCCAGGCCACGCCGCACGCCGCGCTCTGCTGTTGCTGGGTGGACGCCGCGCGAGAAGCGGTAAGCGGCTTCGGAGGGCAGGTTTTGGGCCATGACCGTACGGCGGGTGTTTATCATGTTCCAGGCAGCACCCTCGAGCAAGACATTACGGGTGGTGTCGCTCACCTCTGATACAGCGCCACCCATCACGCCTGCCAAAGCGAGCGGGCCGCTTTGGTCGCATACCAGCACGGTGAAGTCATCTAGCTTGCGTTCGACATCGTCCAGGGTAACCAGGCGTTCGCCAGCTTGAGCAGGGCGGGTGATGATATGCGGAAAAGCCTCGGCCCCATTCGTGCTTCTAGCGCGGGACAAGAGCACATCGTAATCGAAGGCGTGCAGCGGTTCACCGATCTCCAGCATGGCGAAGTTGGTGACGTCGACGATATTGTTGATGGGGCGCACACCTGAGAGACGTAACAGTCGCTGCACCTGGTATGGACTGGGGCCGATTTCAACATCGCGGATCAAGCCCAGGACAAAACGTGGGTTTAGCTCTGGCTCTGTAATTTCGATCGTGACCATTCCACCTATTGAAGGCCCTTCTGCCAGGATGTCGTAGCTGGGTTCCCGCAATGTTTGCTGGGTCAAAGCCGCAATTTCACGCGCTATTCCCAGGATATTAGCGTCCCGAGCTATGTTTGGCGTGATGGCGATATCGAAGACCGCGTCACCCATATAATCAGTCAGAGGCATACCTACCGGCGCATCGTCATCTAAGAAAATGATACCTTCGTGTTCGTCGGAAATGCCGAGTTCTTTCTCTGAGCAGGCCATGGAATAGGATTCAACCCCGCGGATCTTGGCGCGCTTGAGAGTCATCAATTCTTGACCCACTTTGTGTCCATCATACAACGTGGCACCTTCGCGGGCGTAAGCCACCATGAGTGGTTTTTCCAACGAGCCAACCCCTTTGTAGGGAAACAAGTTGGGTGCGCCGGTGAGCACGATATGCTCGCGTTGGCTATCTTCCAGGCGGCAGAGCACCAAGCGATCCGCGTTGGGGTGCGGCATCACTTCTAGGATGGCGCCCACGACGATTTTTTCGGGATCCCATTCAATACCGGAGATCTTGGTCTCGGGCCGTAAGTGTCCTCCTGAGCGCCCCTCAATTTTCCCCTGGGGGAGGGGTAATCCAACATAGTTGATTTCCTCTACCTCCAAGCCGGCCATGGTCATTAAGTGGGCCAGCTCTTCGATAGGGATGCTGATATCGACGAATTTTTTAAGCCAGGAAAGGGGTGCTTTCATCGTTAACTCCTTCTATAGAAAGTGGAGAATGGAGAGTAGTTCAGGAAGTGAGTTGCTCATTGGGCAGTATAGTGATCAGGTGATTGGGGATTCAGGTAATTAGGCATCAAGGTAACCAGGAGGTTATGGGTCTGGGAGATCGGTTTCATTGTCACTGTAAAGTCTTTAGCCTTTTTCCACACTTCTAACCTTTCCAATCCTTTAACGCTCATACAAATCTCGACTCTCTACTCTCGATTTTTCAAACTTAAAACTGTTC
>DAOVXM010000374.1 GCA_030636125.1 Chloroflexota bacterium
GATCATGCGCCAGGGTTTGATAACGTCGCCGGCCGCGCACTGCTACAGCTCTCAGGTTTTTAGACCCCATGACAGCCCCCATACCGTTGCGACCGTTGAAATGTCGTAAATCGTTAGTAATGCCTGCGAAGCGGACAAGATTTTCACCCGCGGGACCAATTTGCAGCACTCGGATTTTGTCATCACCTAACTCGGCGCGAATCTCCTCCTGGACTTCGGCTGTCAGGCGTCCCCAAAGGTGACCAGCGGGACGGATTTCAGCCTCGCCCTCCTGTATCCATAAATAAACCGGTTCTGGTGCGTGTCCCTTAACAACAATAGCCTCGAAACCCGCCATCTTCAGTTCGGGTCCCCAGAAGCCACCTGCCTCCGATTCACCGTAGCTCATCGTCAGTGGTGAACGTGCTGATACCACATACCGAGTAGCTGTCGAAACCGGGGCTCCAGTTAGCAACCCATTTGCGATCACCAATACATTTTCGGGAGCAAACGGATCTGTGTGGGGCGACATTTCATTTAACAAAATATATCCAGCTAGCGCCTTGCCTCCCGGATAAAGCTGGTAAAAATCTTCAGAAAATTCCTCAACTTCGATTGAATCGGTCGATAAATCAACTCGCAGAATTTTGGCAGTCGTTCCGTAGATCATAAAGCACCTCTAAAGAACCCTTTGCTAGTTAGCAGATAATTTTACACCCAATCCACAGAAACACGGTGTTCATATTTTATTCAATGATCAGGATTCGACTCCATCGCTTCCTTGTCTCCATGGTTTATTGGAACAGGAATCGTTGTTTCAGTTATTACCCATTTACCATTGAGGTATAAGGGATATTTTTTCATCTTTCATTCTCCTGAATTGATATTTTTGCGTAATTACACTCATTGAGTAAACCGCATAGCCTACTACTTAGATCTGACAAAGGGTATCGTAGATGACGCCTGCGGCATAATTCCAACGTTTGCATCTGCTGGGAGATCTACAAGGACAGTCTCTATGGCCTCGTTTATGCTGGCTACCGGGGTTAACAATAATTTGCGAACAAAGCTGGATTCCAATTCGGATATCAGGATTATCTTTACCCGCGTCGCGTCGAGTGCGATCTGTACAGCTTTGTGCGGCCCGACCAGGAAGCCCTCTCTCTCGAATCGTTCAATGGCCTCCTGGTGAGAGCTTACCCCATTCATCCATACCTCATAAGCATGGCTGCCGGTCCCTTCTGTGCAGTCGGCAGCTAAAATTACCGTACCGCCTGTTCGCGTGATCTTACTGGCGTGCGCTAATGCCTTCTGGGACTGGTATAGATTGATGTCCTTGGGGTATCCTCCTGGGGAGGCTATGATTAGATCAAACCGTTCGTCGACTTGTACCTGCGAAATTTGGCGACTTAAGGGGATTCCCTTTTCCATCACCGCGTATGGATCACCAGCGAGTACTGAGACAATCTGCCTGTAACTGTTCAAAAGGGTATTCAGCGAGAAATGCACGCCAATGATCTGACCTATTTCCTCTACTTCCTTTCTTGCGGGGTTATCCGAATACCTGCCCAAACGGGCTTTTGGAGAAGTCATCAAGGCGTGGTTGTGGTTAATCGTATCTCGACCAGCTAGCCCGATCGCTGCGCTTTTGACCCCGCCCGTGAACCCTTGAAACTGGTGAGGTTCTATGACGCCAACGACCATGCGTAAATCTGCTTCAGCAAAAAGCCGATTGACCCAAACAGGGGTACCGCGCGAAGTTTTCCCCTTATACACCAAGGACTCGCCGTCGTCGCAGTGATGACAATGAACCGGAAAATGATCTAATATCTCTTGGGGTGCGATCAATGGATATTCCGACGGCGACATACGTGGATGTGTTCCGGTGGCGATTATAAATTGGATCGCTCCCGGTTTTATACCAAGCCCCTCCAGATGGCCTAAAAGTGATGGCAGGAGTTGGTGATTTGGGACCGGCCGGGTCTTGTCATTGATGGCGATCGCCACAGATTTTGCATCGCGGAAGTCTGACAGTGATACCCCTCCTACCGGGTTTGATAATGCATCAAGGACCACTTCCTGCGGTTCAGGCACTCCAGGCATGTCTCGCGGTTTAATCCATTCAGGCTTGAATCTATTTGGAATCCTGAAGCTCAGGTGGCCTTTTCCATATGGTATTTTATACAAGATCATTCTTTCTATTCGAGGTGATCGTGGCAGATACCTTTTTTCTGAATTAGTTGTAAATGTTATATTAAGTGTAAGTATCTGGCGAAGACTTCTCCAACATTTGGATGATCCTTCGCCAGATATCTATTTGTATATCGCGCAGGACTACGCTCCCCTCGCCAACGCTCGTTTGAGTGTATCACCACGCAATCCCTGACGGAGCGCTTCCATCGCCAGCACATCCGTAGTGGGGATGTTCCCCAAACTGACGTTGTTCCCGAAGCGCAATATCATATACTGCTGCTGGTTCTTGATTGGCGTTTCCCACATGAGTTTATCGAGATCATCCACCCCGGAGACGATCTGGTCGACCTCACTCTCATCAACTGCGCCGGACTTGTCAAACACACCCACACCTTTACCCCCCTCCCGGGCTTCGACAATAACAAACATGGCCCCCAGTTGAATATCGTGGGTGATCAGCCGGTGCATTTCGGATAGGGCGACTTTCTCATCCGGGCTCTTCTTACCGACCTCAGTAACGACTTTGAAACCCGCATCGAGTGCTCGTTTAATGCAGTTCCCGCGGGTCTCATCCGTCATCTCCAGCGTGCCATCAGATACCTCAATAGCCGTAAAGCCCAATTCCTTAGCCCGAATTAGATATTCCGCATAGCTATTCTGCCATACAGTTACTTCCAGGAATGTCCCACCGGGATATACGTCTACCCCTGCAGAAGTGGCGATTTCAATTTTTTCGCGCACGACTCTTTCCGAATAAAAGGCTGAGGTGCCAAAGGATAGTTTCAAAAAATCAACATAATCAGCTGCCGTAGACATTAAGTCCTCGACGGCAAAGCGTCCAAGGCCTTTATCCAATACCATCGTGAACCCGGTTGTACGCGGTTTCATGCTCCGTCCAGGTTCAGGCATATGGAACACACCTTCCCAAGCTTTTTTCGTCATTCGTCAATAACCTCCATACATGATTTTGGACAAGCTAGGATAGTCCTGGCCTGCTTGATCTCCCATTGAGGCGCAGCCACTAAATTAGCAACTGCCTCCCAACGGGCTCCAGCCAATGGTGGCGAATCGAACCCCACCACTGGTAACTCTTCATACAAAAGCATGGTACTGCCAATTTTCTCACAGGCGCTCTCAAATAGCATTCTGGTCAACGTTCTTGGACTGGTGATATCCCTCACCACCGGATGTTCAATCCCACTATCGATATGGGGAAAGATAATCGATAGTTTCGGATTCACCAATGGGGAGCGCTCCGTAGTGGCTGCATGCATGCTGACACTTATCTTGGCATCCCAGGGGTGATCCACTTCTGGTAGGGATAATCCAAGCATAGCACCTGCTTCCGGAAAATCGTACAGGAAACAGCCCACGCGGATATTATCCATCAATGCCCCGCGGTAGAAGATAATCCCCTCTGGGGTTAATTGGAAATAGGTCATTTCCGTGCTGAAGATCTGGTAGCCCCTGAGGAGCGATTCTAGTAAATAGACTGTCTTTCCTGAACCTGCTTTGCCCACGATGACCAGTAATTCGTCCTCTTCGGGTTTGTATATCGAAGAGGCATGCAGACTGAAGATGCCATGCATCTCCTGGACCGCTAGGGCAAATCGAAACCAGACGCCAACGTTTCCCAGTAGACTCCAGCGCTTATCCTCCCCCTCACGTTCTAGCCGGCTGAGATCTCCCTGGATATACAATTCACGTCCATTGTTCTCGATCTCGTAGGGCAAATTTGGATTATCCAGTAAAAAACAATAGGAGTCCATCCCGGGACCATACTCGATC
>DAOVXM010000406.1 GCA_030636125.1 Chloroflexota bacterium
AGGAGACCCAACGCCCTTCAAGGCCTTTCGCTACCACGAGTACCAGACTACCATATCTCGGATGGGATGTCAGAGTGATTGGAAAACCGTTTCGGAATTGTTATCAAGTGAAATCGTCATCACCCAGGAAGTGCGTGATGCTGCCCTGCGTTGGAAAGGGAAGGGAGCGCTGCTATTTGGTTTATCCGACAAACCTGATGAGGCGTCCTTTCCCAGAGAGGAATTAGCAGTTCAGGGGTACCAGCCCATCCATCGCGTAGAGACCTATGCTGTGGGCGAGTAAGAAGAGGAGAGATTGACATGACATACGATAGTTGGTTTGAGTGCATCCAGGATTGTGGCAACCGCTATTCGATATATGATGTTGTTTATAACTGCCCAGATTGTGGGGGATTACTTGATGTCGAGCACGATCTGGACGCGTTGAAGGAATGCACCGGTGAGGAGTGGAAGAAATTGTTTGACCAAAGGACCCACACTAACGAATGGCCCTATGGCAGCGGTGTATGGGGGAAAAAAGAATGGGTCGGCCCGCAAGTGGCAAACGAGAACATCGTCTCGATGTATGAGGGACACACCAACTCCTTCTGGGCCAAACGCCTGGGAGAGCAGATTGGCCTGCCCGATCTTTGGGTTAAGCTGTCCGGCAACAGTCACACAGGTTCGTTCAAGGATTTGGGAATGACGGTTTTGGTGTCGGTAGTTAATCAGATGGTTGCAGACAAGGTACCCATTAAGGCTGTGGCTTGCGCTTCCACCGGGGATACCTCTGCAGCGCTGGCGGCTTACGCAGCCACGGCGGGGATCCCAGCAATCGTCTTGCTGCCGCGTGGTAAAGTCTCCATTGAGCAACTGATCCAGCCTATCGCCAACGGAGCAACTGTGCTGTCGTTGGACACCGATTTTGATGGCTGTATGCAAATCGTGCAGCAATTGACTCACGATGCGACGATCTACCTGGCAAACTCGATGAATTCTTTGCGCATGGAAGGCCAGAAAACAGTCGCCATCGAGATCGTCCAGCAGTTTGGTTGGGAAGTGCCCGATTGGATCGTAATCCCGGTGGGGAACCTGGGTAATGTCAGCGCCCTAGGGAAGGGATTTCTGATGATGAAGGAGCTGAAATTGATCGACAGGTTGCCTCGCATCGCCGGCGCACAAACTGAGAGGGCAAATCCGCTTTACTTGAGTTACCAGAGCGATTTCCAACAGTTCGAGCCAGTTGCTGCGCAACCCACGCTTGCCAGCGCTATCCAGATTGGCAATCCGGTTAGCTACGAACGCGCGGTAAAAACTTTACGAACCTTCGATGGGGTGGTGGAGCAGGTTAGCGAGAGCGATCTGGCCAACGCCGCGGCGCGCGCCGACCGCACAGGACTTTACGCCTGCCCGCAGACCGGAGTGGCGCTGGCAACCTTATTCAAGTTGATAGATCAGGGGGTCATTCGGCGAGAGCAGCGCGTGGTCGTGATCTCCACGGCTCACGGCTTGAAGTTTTCTCGGTTCAAGGTTGACTACCACAGTGAAAAGTTAGATTCAATACTGGCGCAGTCTTCAAATCCACCCATCGAGCTGCCTGCCGACTATAATGCCGTGGTCCGGGCGATTGAGCAGATGGGATTGAGAGCGAATTGAGTTTTCCCAAAAAAACAATCCGATGTCTTTGGTAACGACACCGGAATGAGATTAAGTTTTTGTGGGCGGTATGGGACTCGAACCAACGACCTTTGCGATGTCAACGCAACGCTCTAACCAACTGAGCTAACCGCCCAAATTTTCAAGCGTGCCAAATTATACCCATGGGGAGCAAAAATGACAAGATGCCATTACCCCATGTCAACACTAACTGGATTTCTGTATTCGCCAGATTCAGTATCGGATGTCCGCCAAAAATCCTGTTAGGATATCTGCAACTTCCTGGGGTTTTTCGATCATCACCATATGACCAGCCTCAGGAATGATCTCCAGACGAGCCATCCGAAGGCTATCTGCCAGGAATTGGGAATTTCGCGAGGGGGTCATTTTGTCTTCTGAACCACATATCACCACAGCTGGTTGCACGATTTCCGTTACTCGATCAGTCACATCAAAAGCATCACAGGCGATGAAATCTCCATGTAATACGCTCGGTCGCACCTCAGCCATGCGTTTACTAGCCAACTCAACCAGCCCCTCTGGAGCTTGCGGACCGAAGGACCATGCAACCACTTCTTCAACCGCGATGTGGAAGGTAGTCGGGCTGGCTGAATTCTCCAATAGTTGGGGGTTAACACGCAACTTAGCCGCGCTGCCCACCAGCCCCAATCCTAAGACATGTTCAGGATGGTCAAGTGCTAGGGTCTGGACAATGGCTCCCCCCATCGAGTGACCGATAAATACCGCCCTGTGCAAATTGAGAGCTGCCAACCAATCCAGTACAGAGCGGGCATATGCAGTGATAGATTGCTGACCGCGTCCTGCTGATTTCCCATGCCCCGGCAAATCCAAAGCATATACACGGAATCCTGGTAACCGGCGTACTTCAGAGGGCCAGAACATATGTGTACCACCCGCGCCATGGATTAAGACCACAGGCAGTTTTTCTTCTTCTTGGTAGGCATGGTAGTAAATATCGGCAGCGATGGGCATATTATCACTTCGTCTGTTGGGACCACAATAACAACTCAACACCCACTCCTATCAGCAGCCCCCCGACAATCCAGATTGGAGTACGTACGAGCACGATGAACACCTGGGCAGAGGTAAATTCCGGAGCAAAATGACCATGAAGGCCAGTCTTCAATGCCATCAGAAATATGGCGACCGGCGTTACAGCCAGACCGGTCAAGACACCAACAAGGGGGTAGAATAAAAATCGCCTGGCGGAACGTTGTTCTTTGTTTTGAGGGTATTTGTCCTCATTTTTAGACCTTTGCGCGGAATAATAAATTATGAAACGAACCGCCAGTAATACACAAATCGTGACCGAGAAAATCAGAACCCAGCGTTCACTTAAATCTTCAATGGAGAGCCAAATTAGCCAGGCTATGCCTACGATCAAGGCACTTATACGGTACCATATGGGTGTGGTAGATTTTGAACGACTCACATTCCACGCCGGATATACTCAGCCGCGTCCTCGGTCAAGGGTATTATAACGGCAATTTTCGTACCCTGACCCTCAGCTGATTCGATCTGTAATGCACCATTTACCAACTCTGTCCGTTCCTGCAAATTCACCATGCCCAAGCTGCCACGACTCTCGTAGTCATTGCTCAATAGATCCAGATCAAAACCCACGCCATCATCCTCGATCTCGAGTAATACCATTTCTTCTTCAGCTGTTTTTAACCGCACCCATATATGCTTTGCCTGGGCGTGTTTGCGGGCGTTATTCACTGCTTCTTCAACAATATAAAAGATGACCCCTTGTTTGCCCATCTCCAACTGAGAGATGACTTCGGGTCCGGCTTCAATGATCACGTTCTGATCATAAGTGTCACGCATCTTGTCTGACATAGATTCCAGGGCAGCGATAAGGCCCTGAGATTCCAATACCAAAGGGCGCAACGTAAAGAGCATATGACGGATTTCCTTGGTAGTGCGGCGGGCCAAATCTTCGATTTTTAACAGCTCTCCAACCGCGGCTTCGACATCTTGGGCGATCAAACGGCGAGCGAAATTAACTCGCATCGCCAGGGCTG
>DAOVXM010000124.1 GCA_030636125.1 Chloroflexota bacterium
AGCGGAGAAGGCCAGACCAAAATAGTGGAGCCATGGGTAATAGAGAAGGTCCAGGAAGGTATGCGTAAGGCGGTTACCCAGGGCACATTAGCAGATGAGTTCGTAAATGTAAACATTCCTGCTGCAGGAAAGACTGGCACTGCCGAATACTGTGACAAGTACGCCCAAGCCAAAAACTTGTGTATACCAGGCAATTGGCCTTCGCATGCCTGGACGGTAGCTTACGCTCCGTATGAAAATCCGGAGATTGCGGTAATTGCCTTTATTTATAATGGCGGTGAGGGCGCGAGTGTGGCTGGCCCAGTCGTATGGCAAGTTTTAAATGCTTACTTTGAACTTAAAGCCATTGATAACGCTACGGAAGCACCATAAGAGACCGTGCTATAATCATTGGTGGTCAATCGGTCACTTCGAAAATGGCTTGATAAAGTATCCCCAGTATTAATTGACAAATGACCGATGTATCGCGACCACGAATTGGTGACAAAATGCAGCCAAATGTGCAAATCAAGGGAATTCGCGAAGGGCTGCTCATCAATCTAGGGGATGGAGATTGGGACGAAGTCCAAGCAGCACTCTTTGAACATCTCGATCAGCAGGCTGAATTCCTGCAAGGAGCTCGGTTGGCTTTAGATGTGGGAAATCACATTTTAAAAGCCGTTGATTTGAGCCAGCTTCGTAACACTATCTCAGAGCGAGGTCTCAATCTGTGGGCGGTATTGAGCAACTCTCCAACTACCGAGCAAACAGCCCAGACCCTCGGCTTGGCTACTCGTATAAACAAACCCCGTCCGGAACGTGACATACACACCTTGGACACAACCATTCAAGGAGGCGAGCAGGCGGTTCTCGTACAACGAACTTTACGATCTGGATACAGCCTACAATTTCCCGGTCACGTGGTCATCATCGGAGACATTAACCCCGGAGCCGAAGTTATTGCAGGAGGTAATGTGATCGTTTGGGGATGCCTGCGCGGCATGGTTCATGCCGGGGCTGAAGGAGATTCCACCTCTTTAGTATGCGCGCTTGACTTAACCCCCACCCAACTGCGCATTGCCGATCAAATCGCCATAACCCCCAAGCGGCGCGGTAAACCCCAACCGGAAGTTGTTCGTATAGTGGATGGGCAAGTGGTAGCAGAGCAATGGAATCCAAAAGGAAAAGCACGTAAATGAGAAACGAGTGGACGTTTAAAGAAACGCGATATCGTGTTCAGGTACAAAATGAACAATTTAAGGAGGGATAGTATATGCCCGGAATAGTAGTCACTGTTACATCTGGGAAAGGCGGAGTGGGCAAAACCACAGCTACAGCAAATTTAGCCACCGCGATGGCTGCTGATGGATATAAGGTAGTCTGTGTAGATGCAGATATCGGCCTCCGTAACCTGGATATAATCTTGGGTTTAGAAAACCGCATTGTGTATGATTTGGTGGATGTTGTTGAAGGACGCTGCCGTTTACGGCAGGCAATGATACGTGACAAACGATTACCACATCTGTTCCTAATACCAGCAGCCCAGACACGCGACAAAAGTTCCGTCTCACCCAGCGATATGGTACGCTTATGTAATGAACTACGCCTGGAACATGATTGGATTTTAATCGACTCACCGGCAGGTATTGAACGCGGCTTCCGAAACGCCATCGCCCCCGCTGATATCACGGTTGTGATCACCAACCCTGAAATCTCCGCTGTGCGCGATGCCGACCGGATCATCGGTCTCATCGAGGCTGAGGAGAAAGGACCAGCCCGACTGATAATCAATCGCATTAAACCCGGGATGGTAAAACGTCAAGAGATGCTTTCTGCTGAAGACGTGATTGAATTGCTTGCTGTAGAAATAGTCGGTTTGATACCAGAAGATGAAGAGGTAATCACAAGCACCAATCGCGGTATCCCAGTAGCCCTAAATGGGAATAGTAAAGCTGGGCAGGCTTATCGTAACATCGCCCAACGGCTGAATGGAGCAAACGTTCCATTCATGGATATGGAAGATGAGGGTGTTTTCGGACGATTGACTCGCTTCTTCCGCCAGGGAGGTAATTAATATGAGTGGATTCTTTGATCGTCTGCTTGGTCGAGACCAAAAAAGCGCCTCATTGGCTAAGGAACGCATGAAGCTTGTCTTGATTCACGACCGCACGGATCTTAGCCCGCGTGCACTGGATGAATTGAAGGACGAGCTGATCCAGGTAATTTCTCGACATATCGAGATTGATCCCGATTCAGTGCGGATTGATATGACACAAGATGGCCGTCAACAGCGTTTAATCGCCGATATCCCCTTACGCCAAGTACCCCATAGAAGATGAGATAGAAAAAGGATAGATGCGCACATCCTCGCTCAACTGGCGACACTTTGATTTCCTGCTCCTGGGGGCTGTAGCGGTCCTCGTAATCATCGGTATCACGATGATACGTTCCGCCGTTGCAGGCAATATAGAACTGGCCGAATTGGATCTCGTGCAGCGTCAGTTAATTTTCGCTGTGGTTGGTTTTGTTGTAATCATCCTGACGGCTTCCATCGATTACCACCTGTGGTCTTCGATCAGCCGAACGTTATACGTGGGCATGTTCGGATTATTGGCCGTGCTATCCATCGTCGGCGCAGCGGTTTTTGGATCAGCGCGCTGGTTCGATACAGGATTGGTTTTGATCCAACCCTCTGAGCTAGCCAAGATCGTGATGATCTTAGTTCTTGCAGATTATTTTGCTCGTAATAATGAGAAACTTCACGACATGCGTTGGGTTTTGAGAAGTTTTTTATTAACCATGGGAGTTGTGGGCTGGATTTTATTACAGCCCAACTTGAGCACATCCATCGTCATCATAGTGATTTGGTTCGCCCTGTTATGGGCAGCTGGGTTACGTCTTAAGCATCTTATTGCTTTTACTGCGGCTGGTATTGTCCTCCCTATTGCCGCCTGGCCTTTTTTGGTGGATTATCAACAAGCCCGCATCATGAACTTTCTCTTCCCTGATCTCACTGCACGACATGGCGAGATCTATAATATTCAACAGGCGCTTATCAGTATTGGATCTGGGGGATGGTTTGGGCAGGGGTACGGTAGTGGTTCTCAAGTCCAATTACGATTCCTAAAAGTGCGCTGGTCTGATTTTATCTTCTCCGCCATGGCTGAGGAGTTCGGCTTCATCGGTATATTGGTCATCATGTTCCTCTTGCTGTTTGTCATCTACCGCTGTCTCCGGGCAGCTCGCTTAGCTAGAGATACATTTGGAGCATTAATTGCGTACGGGGTGGCGACACTGATTGCATTTCAAGCGGTAGTCAATATTGGAGTTAACCTTAACCTCATGCCTGCCACTGGTCTTACGTTACCTTTTGTAAGTTATGGCGGCAGTTCATTGCTCTCCGCTCTCTTGGGAATTGGCTTGGTAGAAAGCGTGATCTTACGCTATAAAGCCCTGGAATTCTCGGCAGGTGACCAGGGTACATAAGCAATAAGCAAAATGCTCCCCCAATAATTTGAGTCATCTTGGAGGTTTAATGAGTTCTTCTCCCAACCCTGCCCGTGTACGTTTCGCGCCTTCTCCAACCGGGCGCACCCACCTGGGCAGCGGACGTACAGCTCTATATAATTATCTGCTTGCTCGCCAGACCGGCGGTCAATTCATTTTGCGCATCGAAGATACCGACCAGAAACGGTATGTGCCTGAAGCGGAAAAAGAACTTATCGACAGCCTCCACTGGCTTGGTTTAGACTGGGATGAAGGGCCAGACGTGGGTGGGCCGCACGCTCCATATCGCCAATCTTTACGCAAAGAAATCTATCTCCAACACGCCGAAGAATTAATTGAACGCGAACATGCATATTACTGCTTCTGTTCTCCAGAACGATTGGCAAAAGTCCGCCAGGAGCAGCAAAAGCGTAAGGAACTCCCCCTTTATGATGGGACATGCCGCATGCTCACCTCTGAAGAGGCCGCGCAGCGCGCTGTTTCGGGTAAATCTCATGTCGTCCGTTTCAAAACTCCCAAAGAGGGCTCAATTACCGTCATAGATCTCTTGCGCGGAGAGATAACCGTCGAAAACAGAGTCTTAGACGATATCATCCTCGTTAAGTCTGATGGTTTAGCCGTTTACCATCTGGCAGCGATGGTAGACGACCATTTGATGGACATAACACATGTAATGCGCAGCTCTGAATGGTTGCCTACATTCCCGCTACACGCACATATCATCCGTGCCTTTGGCTGGGAGGAACCAGAGTGGGTCCATCTATCTGTCTTTCTCAAGCCTAGTGGAAAGGGAAAAATGAGCAAGCGCGAATCAGCCGATCTAAAACAAAGCGGCTATTCGATATTTATTATGGACCTGGAGGAAATGGGCTACTTGGGGGAAGCGGTCATCAACTGGACTGCCTTGATGGGCTGGAGTTATGACGACCACACTGAGTTTTTTATGCTTCCCGATCTGGTAGATAAATTTGCTTTAAATCGTCTAAATCCTGCCCCTGCGGCGATCAATTTCACCAAACTTGACCATTTTAACGGGTTACACATCCGTAACCTTGCAGTTGATGATCTTGCAAGGCGGATTAAACCTTTTTTCGAGGCCGCCGGATACAAAGTGGATGAAACCAAACTCTTGGAAATCACACCTATCATTCAAGAACGCCTGGTTACACTTGCCGATGCACCCGTCAAAGCAGGCTTCTTCTTCCAGGAAGATGTTTACCCAAATCCGGAAGATTTAATCGGCAAGAAGATGACCCCTACAGAGTCCGCTGTAGCGGCCCAAAAGGCTTACCACGTCCTAGCAGCGATACCAGACCTCAGCCATGAGACTGCCGAGGGACCATTACGTTCCCTGGCAGACGAACTAGATCTTAAAGCCGGTCAACTCTTCGGTATCCTCCGCGTGGCAGTCACCGGTCAAAAAGTGAGCCCTCCTCTATTCGAAAGTATGGAGATTATCGGGAAAGACGTAGTCCTGGAACGCCTTCTCAATGCGATCACTATCCTCGAAGGAATGAAAGCCTAGCTCAGGCTAAAGCCTTCGCTATAAGAAGTCCAAGGCCGAAAGGCTAATTAAATTTGACCAGAATCTGAGAACATGGTAATATTTTCTACCATAAAACATTGGGGAGTCGTCTAGTGGTAGGACAGCGGACTCTGAATCCGTATGCCGAGGTTCGAATCCTCGCTCCCCAGCCTAAATAATTCAAATAATCTCATCTAATAAAAAACCACCCCGTTTTCAACGGGGTGGTTTTTTGTCCCTATTTTATTATCAACTCTGCTGAATCGGAGAGGGGTTACACAGTTGAAGTGGTAAGGGTTCGAACTGGTAAAAAATTTTATCTGATTTATTTTCGTTTTTGTTTTTGTGCTTTCTCAATTTTCGCCCAAGTATCGCGCAGTGGTACAGTGCGATTGAAAACCAACTTTCCTTCCGATGAATCTGGATCAACACAAAAATAACCCAGTCGCTCGAACTGGAAGAAATCCCCTGCCTGGGCATCTGCCAGGCTAGGTTCCACAAAAGAAGAATTCAGGACTTCCAATGAATCGGGGTTCAAATTGGAGATAAAATCCTCACCTTCCTGAGCTTCCTGCGGGTTTGCCTTGGTAAAAAGACGGTCGTATAAACGCACTTCAACTGGCAAGGCGTGCTTTGCAGAAACCCAGTGCAAGGTAGCCTTAACTTTACGCCCATCTGGCGCGTCGCCTCCCCGCGTGGCGGGATCATACGTACAATGCAACTCAATCACTTCACCGGTCTTTTCATCCTTTACCACATCAACGCACTTGATAAAGTAGGCATATCGTAAACGCACCTCACGTCCAGGAGCCAGGCGGAAGAACTTTTTCGGAGGGTCTTCTCGAAAATCATCATGGTCAATATAAAGCACCCGGGAGAATGGCACCATACGGGTTCCCTGGCTAGGATCTTGCGGATTATTCACCGCTTCCATTTCCTCTACCAGATCATCCGGGTAGTTATCGATAATTACTTTGAGAGGGCGTAGGACTCCCATCACGCGGGGGGCACGCTGGTTCAAATCCTGCCGGACGCTGTGCTCTAATAAGGCAATATCCACGATACTATCATTCTTAGCCACACCAATACGGTCGGCGAAGTCACGTATTGCCTCGGGTGGGTAACCCCGGCGACGGATGCCGGATAGTGTTGGCATGCGGGGATCATCCCATCCATCCACATAATCCTCCTGCACCAGACGTAGGAGCTTGCGCTTGCTCAGTAACGTATAGCTGATGTTTAAGCGAGCGAACTCAATTTGCTGTGGGTGATAAATCTCCAATTCATCCAAGAACCAGTCGTACAATGGACGATGATCCTGGAATTCCAGAGTGCAAAGCGAATGGGTTATGTTTTCAATTGAATCGCTCTGTCCATGAGCGAAATCATACATGGGATATATACACCACTTATCGCCCGTCCGATGGTGAGATTGGTGCAGGATGCGGTACAAGACAGGATCGCGCATATTCAAATTACCAGAAGCCATGTCGATTTTTGCCCTCAATACGCGAGAGCCATCCGGAAATTCGCCTGCGCGCATGCGCTCGAAGAGATTCAGGTTCTCTTCTACCGATCGGCTACGGAAGGGGCTTTCTTTGCCCGGTTCGGTTAGGGTACCTCGATACTCTCGAATTTCTTCGGCGCTCAAGTCATCAACATAAGCTTTATCCTTTTCAATCAATTTCACCGCGTATTCATAGAGTCGTTCGAAGTAATCCGATGCATAGTACTCCCTATCTTCCCAATCGAATCCTAACCAGCGGATATCACTTTTTTGCGAATCAACGTACTCAACCTCCTCCTTGGTGGGGTTGGTATCATCAAAGCGCAAGTTGCACAGACCCTCGAATTCTTCTGCGATCCCGAAATTTAGACAGATTGATTTTGCATGACCAATATGCAAGTAACCGTTGGGCTCAGGTGGAAACCGGGTGTGGACGCGACCGTCATATTTGCCCGTCTTAATGTCTTCCCGGATAATCGTGCGGATAAAATCTGTAGAAATGGTCGAATCGTTGGATATCATCTTGGGCTCTCTCTTTTTATCTCAGCGTTATAATATCGATCGTCAGGATCTTCCTGATATTATGATATGAATATCTCAAATCAGGCATGCTGTTTCGATCCTGCCTGATCAACAACTAATCCGTTTGGGGATACATTTTAACAGATTTTGCACGATCAGACTGATTAGGTTACCTTTTCTACTTGGGATTTAACCTGGTTACGCAATATATGGGCGGTTCAACCAATATGCTATAGACTA
>DAOVXM010000259.1 GCA_030636125.1 Chloroflexota bacterium
GAACAGGTAGGTTTTTTAGCTTCTGGCAGCAGGTTGTGGATTACCAAACAAAAGTTTGAGGCCTGGGCTATTAGGAAGCCGGATTCTTCATAAAATGCGATGTTTTGAAACTGATTAGGCTGCCAAACAGAAAGCGTCAACGTATGCCGATGCCACTTCATGAAAAACTGCCTACTGGCACCATCACATTCCTGCTGACCGACATCGAAGGCAGCACCGAGCTGTGGGAACAAAACCCAGAGTCTATGCGCGGCGCGCTTATTCGCCACGATGCCATCTTTGATGCTGCTGTAGAAGTTCATTCCGGCGTGCATGTACGTCCTCGTGGAGAGGGAGATAGTCGCTTTGCTGTTTTTCAGAACGCAGCAGATGCAGTAGCTGCAGCGGTAGAAATTCAACAGAACATGGCTTCCGAAACCTGGGGTACACTTACTACAGTGCTCGTCCGCATCGGTTTGCACACAGGCGTGGCAGACCTGCGGATGGGTGATTACTACGGCTCAGCCGTCAATCGCAGCGCTCGTCTGCGTGGCCTGGGACACGGCGGCCAGACGCTGCTATCCACGGCTACCAAAGAACTTGTTCAAGATCACCTACCCACAAGTGTATCTTTAGCAGATATGGGGTATCACACCCTAAAAGGCCTCTCGCGCCCCGAAAACGTTTTCCAATTGGTTATCCCTGGTTTATCTCTGGAATTTCCCCCTCTTAAATCGCTCGAAAATCTTCCCAACAATCTCCCTGCCCAAACCACGGAATTCATTGGCCGCCAAGAGGAAGTGGACGAGGTCGTAGAAAATATGCTGAATGGCCGGCTCCGCTTGCTCACCCTGACCGGCCCCGGTGGTACTGGTAAAACACGCCTTAGCCAGGAAGCGGCTGCCGAAATGCTGGAAAATTTCCCGGATGGGGTCTTCTTTGTCCCATTGGCTCCTATCAGCGACCCCGAGCTAGTGCCGACCACCATCGCGCGCACGATCGGAGTGCGGGAAGGTGGCGGCAGACCGCCACTCGAAAACCTGAAGATCTACCTTGAGAACAAGCACATGCTGTTGCTATTGGACAACTTTGAGCAGGTGACGGACGCAGCGGGGGTGGCGGCCGAATTGCTGGCCAGCGCTCCAAAACTCGAACTGATAGTCACCAGCCGGGTTCCGCTGCAGATCCGCGGTGAGCAGGAGTTCCCGGTACCTCCACTGGCTGTACCAGAGAAGGATGCGGCGCTTGAAGACTTAGCAAGCATCGAATGCGTGCGAATGTTCGTCGCCCATGCCCAGGCTGCTAATCCACGCTTTGAATTCGGCAAAAAGAACGCGGCTGAGGTAGCCGAAATCTGCCGTCGGTTGGACGGTCTACCGCTGGCGATTGAGATCGCTGCCGCCCGCTCCAAGCTACTATCGCCCCAGGCGATGCTCAAACGCCTGGACGATAGCCTAAAACTACTGACCGGCGGCGCCAGAGACCTGCCATCCAGGCAGCAGACTTTGCGCGGGGCGATTGATTGGAGCTACGACCTGCTTGAACCCGATGATCAAACGCTGTTCTCCCGTTTGGGTGTCTTTGTTGGCGGCTTTACACTTGAAGCTGCTGAGGCGATTTGTAATCCGAATGACCAACTGGACGTTTTCACCGGCGTCGAAACTCTACTGAACAACAGCCTCCTACGACTGGCCAACCCTGACGAGGACGAGCCGCGTTTCGAGTTACTGCAAACCATGCGTGATTACGCTCTCGAGAAGTTGGGAGACAGCGGGGAATTAGAGCGCATGCGCGCGCAGCACGCAGGGTATTTCAACCAGCTATCAGAAGGGGTCATGTGGCAGCTCTACTCAGCCAGGTCGGTTGAGTTCTTAAAATTCGTGGAAAGGGAGCACGATAACTTCCGCGCCGCGCTCAATTGGAGCCTGGAGTCGACAGATAGGATCGGGTTAGGCGCGCAGATTGCCTATCGTATCTTCTGGTTCTGGTATCGCTACGGCCATTTCCATGAGGGACGCGAATGGTGTGAACGCATTCTGGTCCAGACCGAGGGGTTGGGTCGCGATGCATCCCGTGCGATGGCACTCTTGACGACAGGTTTAATGGCGATGTGGGAGGGTGATCTGCACATTGCAGTGGGCTATTCCCAGGAAAGTCTGGAAATCTGGCGAGCCTTAGAACAGCCCGAGGGCATAGCTGTCTCACTGATGACCACTGGTATCGTGCTGCTCAATCAGGGACAGGATGCCATAGCGCGCTCCTATTTAGAAGAATCCATCGAACTGTTCAATGAGATCGAGGCCACATCGCTTGAAGCTACGGCCCTAGTGCACCTGGGGAACATCGCTCTTGGATTAGAGGACATTCGAGCGGCGCTGGATTACCTGGAAAAAGCTGAAACGATGGCCAGGCGGATCGGTGACCCATGGCAGATCGCCTTTGCGATCAACAACCGTGGTGAGGTGGCGCGCGTTCTGGGAGAGTATCAGCAAGCCCGCCGCTACTACGAAGAGACCGAGAAGCTGTACCAGCAGGCCGATGCCAAAAGTGACCAGGCCCGACTGATCCACACGTTGGCTTATATCGCTCAACATGAGGGCGACCTGGAGACAGCCGAAAACAGGTTCAACGAGAGCCTGGAGAGCTTCCTGGAGCTGGGCAATAAGCGCGGCATCGCGGAGTGTCTGGCAGGGTTGGCCGGTCTGGCTGCTGAGCGCGGTGAGTTTAAATGGGCTGTGCCGTTGTTGGCCGCATCTGAGGCTCTGTTGACTTCATTCGGCGCGGCCTGGTGGCCGGCGGACCGGGTTGAATTTGAGCGTAGCCTGGAGATCCTCCATTCTGCTCTCGAGCCGGAAAAATTTGAAGCCTTGTGGGACCAGGGGAAGACTCTCAACCTGGAGGAAGCTGTTGAATACAGTTCAGGTTTCGAGCAGAATCGACAGTCCTGAAGCCTTTTGCCGCGCAGGTCGGCTTACCAGGGGGCGAGCTGCTTAATCCTTCACGCTGCTCTATACAAAATCTACGTAAACCTACATTGACGGCTATCTAGATTTACTGATAAATTTGGGTGGGGTTTGTTATAGTCCCCATCGATCTGTGTATTAGGAGAGGGAATGCTTTTAAAGCGCATCCAATTGGGTTTGGTCCACGTGGCGGTAGCGATGACGCTGGTGCCGATCAACAGTACGCTCAATCGGGTCATGATCAAAGAGCTGGCGATTTCGGCCACCATCGTGGCGATATTGGCCTCGTTGCCCTATTTGTTCTCGCCAATCCAGGTGGCGATCGGCTCATTCTCGGACCGGCACCCGCTGCGGGGTTTGCGCCGCTCCCCCTATATCGCTTTGGGGCTGTCCTTGTGCGTCCTGGGCGTGGTGCTGTCGCCACAAGTGGCTTTCCTCTTATCTACCAATTGGTGGCTGGGCGTGGGCGTCGGCCTGCTGACCTTCGGAGCCTGGGGGATGGGCTTTAATTTTGCTTCGGTCTCATACCTCTCCCTGGCTTCTGAGCTATCGGGAGAAAAGGGGCGCGGTAAAACTATCGCGATCATGTGGTTCATGATGATCACCAGCATTATCCTGACCGCCATCGCTTTGAGCCAGATGGTGGACCCCTACACGCCCGAAGCGCTGGCGCGCGCTTTCTGGGTAATCGGGATAGCCGCTTTTATCCTGGGGGCATTAGGGCTGGTCAAGCTGGAACCACGCTCATCGGGCGAGGCTCCCCTTGCGGCGGAGAGTTATTCCTGGAAGGAGTTGCTCGGCACTGTCTTTGAGAATCGCCAGGCGACGCTGTTCTTCTGGTACCTGGTTATCCTGTTAGCGGCCATCTTAGGCCAGGATATCTTATTAGAACCCTTTGGTGGAGAAGCTTTTGGGATGACGGTTAAAGAGACCACGCGCATCACTTCCCTGTGGGGCGTCTGCGTTCTAATTGCTTTGATCGTTGCGGGCGTGCTTGAGACGCGTATTAATAAACGCACGGTGGCGCGCTGGGGGGCCTGGATGGCTTTACTTGGCTTTATATTGATCGCTTTGAGCGGCGTTGTGGTTAACCAAGTCGTGTTTTACACAGGAATAGCCTCTTTAGGGATCGGCACCGGGTTAGCCACTGTTTCGAACCTGTCCTTAATGCTGGATATGACCACCGCCGATAAGGTGGGCCTTTTCATTGGTGTGTGGGGCATGGCCAATGCGCTCTCGCGGCTGATCGGCACGATCCTGGGAGGTGTGGTGAGAGATTTGGTGACACAATTGGCGCAGACCCCGGTTATGGGGTATATTGTGGTGTTTGGTATTGAAGCTGCTATGCTGGTGATCTCATTGATCCTGTTGCGTTATATCGATGTGAGTGCATTTCGACAAAGAGTGCGGGAACAGCCCTCGCTTGTCGAGCGGGCAGCCATAGCCAGCGATGTGTAGAGCCAGATAATCTCAGCCATACCTGGAGCAGAAAATGTCCAACGAATGGTTAACTTTGAGCGACGCGGCAGAAATCCTGGGCGTGCATCCCAGCACGGTGCGTAAGTGGTCGGATGAGGGCGTCCTCCCCGTTCGCCGGACTCAAGGAGGCCACCGCCGCTACTTGCGCAGCGAAGTGGAATTATGGATGCAATCCCAGCGCCCGGATGAGCCTGCTGATGTTCACCTGGTGGTGCAAAGCGCTTTAAGGAATACGCGTTTCCAGATCAGCGAGGGTCGCTTGAACGAGGAAGCCTGGTATAAAAAGCTGGACGAAGATGCTCGCGCGAAATACCGCAAGAGCGGGCGCACATTACTGCAATGCCTGATCGGTTACCTGGCATCGGATGGCAAAGCAGCCAGGGCAGAAGCACAGGCGGTGGGCTTCGAATATGCTTCGCGCGGCAAACGCTATGGGCTCAGCATCGCCGACGCTGCCAACGCGTTTTTGTTCTTCCGCAACGTTTTACTTGAGTCAATGCTCAGTATGTATGAAGAGGC
>DAOVXM010000225.1 GCA_030636125.1 Chloroflexota bacterium
AACCTGCGGATTGCATGTGATTGGCGGTTTTGTGATCAGTTTTATTCCTAAATTTATACCTCCAATCACATTCCAGTGAGGAATCTATATAACAAGGAGAACAATCATGGACCAAATCGTACGAGAACAACTACTCCATCTATTACGCGGTGGGAATGCACATATGAGCTTCGACCAGGCAGTTGCCGATTTCCCCTTAGAGGCGATAAACCGCCAACCACCCAATGTCTCTTACACGCCCTGGCACCTAATTGAACACCTGCGCATCGCTCAGTGGGACATTCTAGAATTTATCCGCAATCCAGATCACATCTCTCCAGACTGGCCTAAGGGCTACTGGCCAGGCCCAGATGTAAGGGCTAATTCAACCCAATGGGAAAAGACCATTCAGTTATTCCGTGCTGATCTCAAAGCTATACAGGATCTGGTAGCAGACTCAAATACAGATCTATATGCCCCCATTCCCCACGCGCAGACATACACAACATTTAGGGAAATCTTGCTGGTGACCGACCATAATGCCTACCATATTGGTGAATTGGCTATTTTAAGACAAATATTGGGGATATGGCCTTCTAAGTAAGTGAAGGATCCACTTAACCCTTATGGTAGAGCTGGTTATACCGGTATGGCTGTGTAACGAACAGCCCCATTTTGCGTTTAAATAATAGCATATCCAATCACTCGCTTGTATCTCACTGCACATAAAGGGCAACGGGGCGAAAAAATCCGTAAGCTCCAAATCAGGGAGTGTCTCTTTATTTTTCACCTTATGTGCGGCGAGAAATTACACCTGATCCAAGCATGGTTCTGATGAAGGAGTGCAAGTTCAAAGATAAATAGCGTAGTGTGAAAATTGTATCCACTATCCTTTTTGACTCGGATGTGGGCTAAGAGGCAATGATACGATGACGGAATTTGGTCGCTTCTCCTATCCAGCCAGATAGGTACCGTCATCGAGGAGCCAGTAGCGAAACCGGCTTGTCAGCCGGTTTTTCGGTAAGGAAAAAATGGCATACCTGATCGCTGTTGCCAACCAAAAAGGTGGCGTCGCCAAAACCACAACCGTGGTTTCATTAGGCGCTGCGCTCGTGCACCAAGGCGCAAGGGTTTTGGTGGTAGACCTCGACGCCCAGGCAAATCTAACTATGTCCCTGGGAGTAGAACCCTCGTCAGTGCACCAATCTGTCGCCAATATCCTGCTCAATTTAAATCCAATGATGAGCGCTATTCGTACGACCAGCGTTCAAGGGCTTGATTTGATTCCAAGCAACTCCGAAATGGAGCTGGCCGAACGCTTCCTTCCCATCCGTAAAAACTACAAGTTTATCTTAAGCGAGGCCACGAACAGCTTACCAGAATATAACTACATCATATTTGATTGCCCACCTTCTCTCGGAGCGGTAACTACAAACGCTCTCCAGGCCTCTCACTTATTGATTATCCCGTCCCAGGCAGAGTATTTTTCCATTTCGGCATTGAGAAGTATGCTCAAGTTTGTCCAAAAAGAACGTGACCAAGGCAACCCTAACCTGATCTACCGTATTCTGCTGACCATGTACGACCAGCGTAACCGCATTAACCGGACCCTAAGAGACCAGTTGCAGGTTACTTTCTACGAAGGACTTTTTAAAAATATCATCGGCGTGGATACGAAACTCCGTGAGAGCTCAGTGGTAGGATTACCCATCACGGATTACAAACCAAAAACCCGTAGCTCCTATCAGTATCATGCCTTAGCTGAAGAACTAAAACAACACGTACAAGAATATGTCGTCCGATTCGTCTGAAAGACCGTTCACTACGCTTACGGAGAATAGCGCCTCATCCTCCAGCTACCCTCCAGATCCCAATGGCTGGACCTGGGCGTGCGATGAGCTTGGTTATTTCACCGCGTGTAGCCCGGAAGTGGAAAAAATCCTGGGAATTTCACCTGGGGATTTTCTAGGCAAAGCATTGACAAATTTTGCTTTGCCGCCAAAATCTGGGCGAACCATTGAATCAGCGCTCACCGAAAGTCGAATCCCAACAGAACTTCAGCTTGATTATCAGCATAACAATGGCACGTTAATCCCGGTATCAATTTACATCATCACCACGCTCTCTCGTGAGGGGGATGTGATAGGGTGGCACGGTTTTACACATGCACTACTGTCCACAGAACAAGAAACGGTAGTTGAAGAAGAACCGAAACAAGATTTCACCAAAGTGGCAAGCGCCATTATTCTCGATATTCTGGGCGATATAAGAAAGAATCACCCAAGTATCGTAGAGTATGCAAAAAGCAGTGTGACCGTGAAGGAACATCAAGCGACCCCTGGCTCGGCTGGGCCACCCCTTTCACACAATCAACGGGCCCTAGAAATTGAACACAAGCTTATCTGGGGGAATAAACTCGATCTCGATTACGAAGAGGACCTTTTTTTCAGGAATAACCGCTTTCGACCAGCCGGTCCACGCGGCTATATGCAACGCATGCTCTCGCCTGGAAAAATAGTTAAAAACGACTTGAAATGGTTTGCAGTAGTTATCAGGGTTGAAGCCAGTAAATCCTATATTTGGTTCAGCTACAAGCGCGCCAACGTTGAAAAACACAAAGTTGACTTGCTCGATTTTCTCCACAACCCTGACTCAATCCTGCGCGAGATCAGCAACGCCATAAACAATCCCTGGGTAAAAATCACTATCTACGAAGCGGGAAAAGATTATTTACGGAGCCCAGACTCGTAACACAGCGTCATTGCGACCCACACCAACTGCAATACGACCATCAGGATAGGTAACAGCCGCCAGGTTTGTGCTTACCATGCCACCGACAGGCAGGGTCCAGGCCAATTCGGCACCATCACTCGTTCGACGTATAGCGCCCAGCTCTATTTTTAACTGATCAGGGAGGAGCACTTCCACCCACTGGTCTCCATCAAAATCTCCCGCGATCGCCATATCTAAATTGCGTGTCCCAATCACATGGGAGCTATAACCTGGTAGCTGTGCCACAACCTTCAGCTCGTTTTCGCTTAATTGATAATATTCAACCACACCGCCGATATGAGGGGTGAGGACATCCACCAGCTCCAGGTCTCCATTGGGAGCAAACGGAGCAACGGCAAGCTGGTTGCGCCAGCGATAACCACGGCCTATTGAGGAGCCTGAGGCGACCCGTTCTCCATTTTCATTAAAGACAACGATTTGCGCCCCTTCAATTTGATTACTCAGGGTGACGATAATCTCACGCTGACCGTCACCAGTTATATCTGCCCAGATCGGCGCGATGCCCTCGATCACACTTGGTGAGGGAATATCGATCTTCAAGATGATACGTGGTTCAGGCTGGGTCTCAATTAGGGTGATGCTGGCGGCCTCAATAGCATCACCCAATACGCCATGATCGTAGCGTGTGGTCGGGTTTGTTAAAAGCAGCAACCTGCCCACTTCATCAACCAATAAACGTGCGTCTGGGAGAGCGTCCGCAGCCAACCGCGCGACTTCAATGCCATTTGAGATGACCACATCACCATTATCACTGACAAACGCCATCCGTTCCGCATCAGTGGGCAGCGGGACCGGATGCGTGTAAGGAGAGGCTGTCGCGCCAGGAGCAATAGCCACCGAAGGGATACCGTCCACGACTTTAAGCAAGGGAGGCGCGCCCGGTGGTAAATACTCTGGCGTGATGGGCAGCTCTTTATACCCATCTTCGGACTCTTGGAATGCCTGCAAACGACCATCAGCCAGGGCGACAACCCAAATTCCCATATCCCCTGATGGGGCAGCTACTACCCATTTAGGCTCACCTGCGAGTGGAATATCCACGGGTTGAACCCCAGGCAGGTCTCCACGACCAGATACAAGACGATTTCCATCCGGTCGGTGATAAGTGAATCCAAAGTAAACTAAGGGATCCACTACAGGTGTAGACCTTTGTGTTGGTGTTATAGACGGTGTGGCAGATCTCCTAACCGGAGGAATGGTCTCAGTTTTGGTTGAACTGGCAGTTGGTTTCGAAACAGGTGTAGGTGAGCTACAGCCTGCTAGCAGTATGCTCCAGATCACCACCTGGAGAATGGTTTTGCCGATAACGATTGGGAAAAAAGCGCTCGGGTTTCTCATCATGAAAAACTATCATAGCACACAAAACCCGAACATAGAATTGGTCATAAACCCTGTTAAACAACTCTTATTAACAGGTGTTCCACAGATGTAGACATCAATGTCTATCCTATCTATACGGGATTTTATTGTCTACATTGTATCAAATTTGTGGATCAAATTGTCTACTTTATCTATAATTTCCATGCCATAGTGCTCAATCTGCACCAGAACTGCACCAGGCATGAAGAAGGAAAGGTGACTCTAATGCTCAACATGGTTATCCCTCGCGGCATCATCTGAATGCCCATCCAAATGGTTATTACACCCCCCATACTATTAAAAACACCGCTCTGGAGTCATATTGAGCGGTGTTTATTCTTTACTTTGGAAAGGTACGCAGTGGGAAAATCAGTTCAGTATTACTTATCAGACTGATAATTTGAACAACTAAAGTCGTCAAGTAACAGCGGTGTTACCTATTCATTATTTTCTTGATAAAGTATTGCAAACCAAACAATAGCATTTATCATTAGAAGTACATTATCCAGCGACCAGTTTAATAGCCTTTTTAGTTTGTTCCAGATCCCATTCCGCACCAATCTCAGCGAAGATGGACTTGGTGTGTTCCAGATGGGTACGGTCACCCAGGCGTTTTCCGATCTCCAAATGAGTCCTTCCTAAATCGGGATGATATTCATTTTCTCGCGCCGAGACAATACTACGCTGTGCAGTACGATAATTTCTACACAGCCAGTGATATGTTCTCATAAAACGCATTGCCTTCGGTTGAGCATAATGCATGGATTTGCTGTATTTTAGATGGCTTAGATTGGCTTGCCTGGCTTTTGAAAAATAATCTTCCTCCACAGATCGATCCGTGGTAGAACGAAATTCGGCCAAAAAGAGATAGATTCCGGCCATACTGGAAAAATGAGAGGAAGTGTAGCCCTTAATCGCACCATACTTTTCAAACACTTACTGAACGGCGTCCAGTGTTCCTAGAGCCTGCCCAATCTCCCCCTATCCCAAACAGCTTCGGGCTAATATGGGCACCTTGCACATTTGCGCAGAAATGTGCAATAGGCACCTACATTTTCAAGTGACGTGGACTCGGAGGCTTTGTTCCAACGGCACAGTGGTGAGGCCAGGTGAAGAAGAAGGTCTTCTCGCCGATAGCTTTAGCCT
>DAOVXM010000112.1 GCA_030636125.1 Chloroflexota bacterium
CACCTGCGACAGGTGTTTCAGTAATCGCACCTACCGGTTCGACTTGAACCGCTGCTTGGAAAGCGATGATCGATTCTGTACTTTGATTTCCTGGGTTAGCTGCAATACCTACCAAGATTACTTCCGCATTTTCACCTACATCCTCGTAACGTTTTACAGCTAATGCGGCATCCTGGTTGACCTGGTAGGAATCAACGGCCATGCGCATGTATTCTTCCTGAAGGTCGAGACGCAAGTGTTCTATAGAAGCATCAGTCCACTCTACTGGATTGATCACCCAACCATACAAAACCCCCAGAATAATACCAAGAACTAATCCTAATATGCCTACAATCAAGGGCTTGTTTGCTTGCTCACGAATGGCGTCCATATCTTTCTCCAAAAACCACTAACTTGATTGAAATGATTTCCCTAAATTCCGCTAACCTATCAAGACAGCTCTCTCGTAATAGCAGATGTCAAGACATGGAAAACTTACTTATTTTAGACCAATCTCTAAAAAAACGCAACAATTAAGTACAGACAATCGATTGACTCTCATTTACGATAGTCAATGGTAAAGATTATAATCGATCCATTAGTTGCAAGACTCATACCGTTTCAGTCACTTCTTCTTTTGAAATTTCATCAATCGTAAATTGTTCTTCACAAGTAAGGCACTTGGCATGGCGCTTGTTAGCAACGACTAACAAACCGCCACATTGTGGGCATGGTGTGGGTAAAGGGCGCTTCCATGAGGTGAAATCACAGGTAGGGTAATTCGCACAGCCATAGAAAACACGTCCTTTTCGGGTTTTTCGTTCAATAAGCTCACCACTATCCTTTGGGCATTTGACGCCAATCTTTTCCAGCAAAGGTTCAGTATAGCGACATTCTGGGAAATTACTACAACTAATAAACTTTCCATAACGTCCCCAGCGAATGACCAAATCATGCCCACATTCAGGGCAAGCCCTGCCAATCGGTTCCGGATCTGTCTTCATTTCAGGCATCAAATCTTCTGCTTTGGCAACTTGCTCAGCAAAGGGTATATAAAAACGGCTTACAGTATCGACCCAAGATTGTTCACCTGAAGCGATACGATCTAGATCCTCTTCCATTCGCGCCGTAAAACCAACATCAACAATATTTGGGAAGTGTTCTGTGATTAAATCGTTCACCACCTCACCCGTTTCTGTTGGGAATAAACGTTTATTTTCGCGGACCACATAACCTCGTTGTTGTAACGTCGAGAGGATGGGAGCGTAAGTCGAAGGACGACCAATGCCATACTCCTCTAGAGTGCGTACCAGGCTGGCTTCGGAATAGCGTGGTGGTGGCTGTGTAAAATGTTGCTCAGGGAGCAAGCGGACCAGTTTCTGAGTCTGACCATCAAAGATATCCACCGGAATCTTAACATCCCCGTTTTCCTCTGATTTCGAATCCTCATCTTTGACTACTTCATATACTTCTAAAAATCCCTTGAATCGTAATATTGACCCTGAAGCTCGCAAGAGATATTCATGATTTAAAGATGTGCCTGTGACTTCCACCTTAATCGTATCGTATATCGCTGATGCCATTTGGGATGCCACAAACCGCTGCCAAATTAAACGGTACAACCGGTACTGGTCTCTGGTGAGGTACTCTTTCAGCAACCGAGGCAACCTTTGAACGGAGGTGGGGCGGATTGCTTCGTGGGCTTCCTGCGCCCTACGAACTTTGGTCTTATATTTGGGCAGTTCCTTGGGTAAATAATCTTGCCCAAATTGATCGCTAATAAACTGGCGCGCTTCTTTTTGCGCTACATCAGAAACATTTGTGGAGTCGGTACGCATGTAGGTGATCAAACCCACGTTTCCACCATTGCCTACATCAATACCTTCATAAAGTTGTTGTGCCAGAGCCATCGTACGCCGGGCTGTATATCCCAATCGACGAGAAGCATCTTGTTGTAGAGTGCTCGTAATAAAGGGTGCCGCAGGCTTCCGTTTCCGCTCCCCACGATTGATCTTGCTGATCACATAGTTAGCGGACTTCATATCTTTTAAGATGGGCTCCACATCCGCTTCGATGGCTAAGACTGGCTCTTCACCATTCATCTTTTTTAGTTTGGCGATGAATGAATCTTTTCCACCCTCGGGGAGTAGCTCCGCTAAAATTGTCCAATATTCTTCCGGGACGAATGCATCAATCTCTCGTTCACGTTCTACTACTAAACGCAGAGCAACGGATTGAACCCGACCTGCAGATAGACGGCCCCGTACCTTCCGCCAAAGTAGAGGGCTGAGGTTATAGCCAACTAAACGATCTAAAATTCGCCGGGCTTGTTGGGCGTCTACCAAATCCATATTAATCTCGCGCGGATGTGAAAAAGCCTCCTCCACAGCTGGACGGGTTATTTCGTGAAAGATAACTCGTCGACTGATCTCCTCGTCGATCTCCGCCGCCTCTCTCAAATGCCAGGCAATTGCTTCACCCTCTCGATCAGGATCAGTCGCTAGGTATACCTCCTCAGCCTTTTTTGCTAAAGCCTTTAGCTCCTTGACAACTGGTCTTTTTTCATTAGGGACACGATACTTTGGTGTAAAACCATTCTCAACATCTACAGATAATTGTGACCTGAGCAAATCCCGTACATGGCCTACAGAAGCCCTAACAGTATAACCTTTACCTAAAAAGCGACCAACTGTTCTGGCTTTCGCTGGTGACTCAACAATGACCAGTTTTCCAGACCGTTTGCTACTCTTCTGAGATTTTTTCCTGGCGGGTTTCTCCGGAGGGGTTAGCCCTTCGTGGGCGTCGGTACGCCCCATACGATACATACCAGTCCCACACACCGGACAACTCCCTTGCGTAGCAGGTGTTCCAGAACTAGTAAATACCGCTTGAGGGTCACTAATTTCATGCTTAGTCTTGCACTTCATACAATATGCTTCCAAAGGAAAATTCCTCCTTGATTTATTTCTATAATCGATATGTATAATCTTAAGATAATCACAATTAATGGTGCAATATTACCATGCTATCCAATCATACATAAGCCTCACCCATTTCTTTTAATTGGTTCACAATTTTACGCACCTCTTGAGCCTGCTCCTTTTGACAAACTAACAAAACATCGCCTGTGTCAACCACAACCAAATCCTCAACGCCTATCGTTACAATTAATCGGTGTTCATGGGCTACATAAACCAGTGATCCGCGAGTCTCAAGACCAATATGCTGACCTCCAATAACAATATTCCCATCCTCGTCTCCTGGGAGTACATCAAAGAGGGAATCCCAACTTCCAACATCACTCCATTGCAATCCCCCGGCCGGGATCACAGCAACCTGGCCAGCGCCTTCCATAATACCGTAGTCAATTGTCTCTGGTTTTAATTGTGCCCATTGTTTATGTATAGTAACTCGTTCTTCAGCGGTTCCCAACTTACTCGCTATCTCACCTAAGCTGGCGAATAACTCTGGCATTTGAGCTTCGAATTCTGCCATAACCCGGTCGACTCGCCATACAAACATTCCTGAATTCCATGCGTGGTCACCATCAGCTAACATTGAATGAGCCTTATCTTGATCAGGTTTTTCTTTGAACCGTAATGCCTGGTAAACATCCAATTCCCGGTATGATCCTAATTGATCACCGCGTTGAATATAGCCATAGCCAGTAGCCGGGAAAGTGGGAGTAATTCCTAATGTGACCAGATAACCATCTTGAGCGACATCATATGCGGCTAATAGCAGATGTATAAATCCATCTTCATTGCCGATAAAATGATCTGAAGTCAAGATCGCCATAACGGCTTGTGGATCACGATCTTGCAAAGTAACCGCAGCCAGGCCCACCACAGAGGCTGTGCCACGTGGCATCGGCTCTAATATAAAATTCTCTTGAGGGATAGCGGGACATTGCAACAGCAGTTCAGAAGCTTGATCCTCAACCGTAACAACTAATATTCTTTCCGGTGGGAAGACACCTTGTAATCGATCGACAGCCGTTTGAAATAGGCTTCGCTCATCAAGCAAACGTAACATTTGCTTGGGTCGTGCTTTACGGGAGAGTGGCCAAAGACGCGTGCCTCCCCCTCCCGCCATAATGACTGCATAATAATGATCTAACATAAATCACCCGTTTACTTATTTTCCCTTTTTAGTGTATCCCCATTTTTCTTATCTATTTGTCTTGTTACTCACCCGTCTCATATCCTTCACGTAACTCACGTACAACCACATAATTCATACCACCAACTTGCCTGACCATACCTTTAAGCTCCATCAATGCTAATGTGGCGGAAACCTTTTCAATTGGCATATCAGTTTGATTACTGATTTCATCTACATGTGTAGGTTCATATCCCAACACTGACAGTAACTCTGCCTCGGTTTTATCCTTAGGCAATACTGATCGGGCTGTTCGATGCTCTGTAACTGATGTAAGGTCTAAGACTTCCAATACATCGCGTGGTTCTAAAAGAGGACGAGCCCCGTTTTGAATGAGCCGATTAGTGCCTTTGCTGTGAGGGGCAACGATACTACCCGGAACGGCGAAAACCTCACGCCCTTGTTCTGCAGCGAATCCCGCAGTTATCAAAGCCCCACTACGCTCACCGGCCTCAATAATAATCACTGCCATTGATAAACCGGAAATAATCCGGTTCCGCGGAGGGAAATTGATCCCTTCGGGTGGTGTGCCCGGAGCATAATCGCTGATCAAGGCTCCATTTCCCATCAACTCATTAGCAAGTGAGCGATGCTCTGGTGGGTAAATCCTATCCACACCACAACCCAAAACAGCCAGAGTCCTCCCTCCAGATTTAAGTGCAGCTTTATGGCCGACAGCGTCCACTCCGCGCGCTAACCCACTCACGATGGTCACTCCACTCCGTGCCAGAGAACTAGCAATTTCATCAGCCACCTGGCGACCATATGGAGTAACGCGACGAGTGCCAACAATGGCGACCGCCCATTCATCATCCGGAATTAAAGCACCCCGCACATAAAGTACTGGAGGAGGTTGATCTATCTCCTTTAGACGGCGCGGGTATGCATCATCTTCCCAAGTGAGTACCTGGATACCTTGATCAAGAAGCCGCTCACAAATCTGCTCCAGGGACACATCCGCACGCATCTGGATGAACGCATCTACGAGCTTTGGGCTTAAACCGGCTGCCCTTAGCTCCTGTGGAGTTGCCTGCCAGGCAGTGGCAATATCTCCAAAATAATCCAATAGGAGACGTAATCGCGCCGCCCCAATGCCTTTGACCAGGTTAAACCCAATCCAATATCGTTTGAGATCGCTCAAAGCAGCCCCCTAACAAGTTAACCAGGAACTTAATAACCAGAACGGGCACAGAATACCACACCGGTTTCCCTTCTGTCAAGGAGTAGAAAACCTACTACTCTGGAATTAGGCCAGGAAGTGGGTGAATTTTTATTGTACTACTTTTAAGATCTATATCCAGAACAACCGCATCAATGACAGGAATCAGAAGTTCACGCCCATTTTCAGCATGTACAATCAGGACATCATTCGCACCAGTCTCTAAAATGTCGGTCACTTGGCCAAGTGGTCTATTGGTTTCATCAATCACATGCAGGCCAATTACTTGGTGATGGTAGAACTCCCCATCGGGTAAAGGTGGAATAGAACTTCTGGGGATAGTCACCACTTGGTTGCGTAGCTCTCCAGCTTTTTCTCGATCATTGTACTCGTCGAGAGAGACCAAGAGGGCTTTAATATGCCCGCGGATACCGATTATCTTCACTGGCAAATAATGATCACCTACGTAGACAGTCATCCCAACCTGCAGGCGTTCAGGAAAATCAGTAAGCACTTCCATCAGCATTTCACCCTGTAAACCAAACGGACGGCGCAACCTGCCAATTACTAAGAATGCAGGCTCGCCAAGTGGTGGCGAGCCTGCAGGCTGTTCAGAACTTAGCAAGCGCTTAGGCGATGTCATCGTGGTTCTTCGATGTCTAACGTCGCTCGTCTACCCTCTTGCGCGGCGGCAACTCGTAACAGAAGACGCATCGAATTTGCTACACGACCACCTTTTCCAATGACCCTACCCATATCCTCTTTTGCAACCTGAAGTTCTAGGTTAACCGTTGCTCCATGCCGAACCTCAGTTACGTGCACTTGAGTCGGATCATCTACTAGGGATGTCGCAATATATTCGATCAAGTCCTTCACCACTCACCTCCTTGGAATAGGTGATCAAGAATCCTTCGATCCTACCCACCGATTATTTCTTATACCTATCAGTGAATCGATTAATCCTCGACCTCTACTACTTTAGTCTTCTGAGGTGCTGTGTCGAGGCGGGTCTTGGGGTTCACATCGCGAGCTTCTTCAGCAGCCACAGCCTCTTCCAATAATACATCTATTTCTTCACCTTGCTTGAAACGCTCATAGCGCTCTGTCAAACCTGTGGTGCGAAAAAGCTTTACAACCGCATCACTAGGTTGTGCACCTTTACTCATCCAATCATAGATACGATCCTCATTCAGATGGATCGTTGCTGGTTCAGTGCGAGGATTGTAGTGCCCAAGTATTTCTAAGAAGCGGCCATCACGAGGGCTTTCTTTATCAGCGGCAACAACTCGATAACTAGGCTGTCCCTTCGCGCCTACACGGCGCAATCTAATACGTACCATAAATCTTTCTCCTTCAGAAATGTCTTATATTGTTTAATCAAGCCAGACTAACAGTCAGGTAAGAGGGTGCGCCGAAGGAAGCGCATAATCCCTGTGTTTGCCTAGCTGTGATTGATATTTGTTCTAACCAAACATACTAGGTAAACCGCGTTTGCCTGATTTTTTCAGAGTCTTGAACAAGCGTTGCGTCTCACGATATTGTTTCACGAGACGGTTAACATCTTGTACTCGGGTTCCCGATCCTTGTGCAATCCGGCGTCTACGGCTGGCATTTAGTATATCTGGTCTGCGTCGTTCCTGCACAGTCATGGAACTTATAATGGCCTCTGTCATCATAAGCTGCTTTTCAGCTGTATGGGGGTCGATCTGGCGTGCTGCCTGCCCCAACCCACCCGGCATCATATCCATTAATTGGCCTAAAGGTCCCATTTTACGTAACTGACGCAGTTGATCGGAAAAATCTTGTAATGTAAATTCACCGGACATCATCTTTTCGGCTTGTTTTGTTGCCTCTTGCTCGTCAAAGGCAGCTTCGGCTTTCTCAATCAAGCCGATCACATCGCCCATACCGAGGATCCGAGAAGAGAGACGAGCGGGATCGTAAGCCTCAATCGCATCAAGACCCTCACCGGTGCCGAGAAATTTGATTGGCACACCGGTAACCGCACGAATAGAGATCGCCGCGCCGCCGCGTGCATCACCATCCATTTTTGTCAAGATCAATCCTGTAAGAGGCACAACATCCCGGAAACCTTGGGCTATATTGACCGCTTCTTGTCCAATCATCGCATCAACAACCAGTAATGTTTCAACCGGTTCTACACGCTGCTGGATTGCTCGCAGTTCATCCATGAGCTCATTATCAAGCTGGGAACGACCAGCCGTATCCAGGAGAATTACTGTATAGCCACCTTTTTGAGCACTATCTCGCGCGTGTGTCGCCAATAAGGGAGGCTTCACATTCTGCTCGAAGTAAACGGG
>DAOVXM010000398.1 GCA_030636125.1 Chloroflexota bacterium
CAGGCGATCACTGGTATTCCCTACTTCTACCGCAAGTTCGGCTACGAAATGACGCTGAATTTGGGAGGCGGTCGCGCAGGTTATTTACCAGATGTCCCTAAGCTAAAACAGGATGAGGATGAACCATATCTCATTCGTCCCGCAGAGGAGACTGATCTTCCATTTATCGCCATGCTTTACCAACAGGCTGGTCAACGTTATCTGGTGCGCTGCGTCTGGAATGAGACTCTTTGGCTCTATGAGCTAAAAGGAAAAAGTGTTAAAAATATCAATCGCTCTGAATTACGTATTATCGAGACACCTACAGGTGATAAAGTCGGATTCATGGCTCACCCGCAAACTAACTGGTATCAAGGCACCATGCTTCCAGTGACCGCATATGAAGTGACGCCAGGCGTCTCCTGGTCTGCGGTTACGCCGTCTGTGATCCGCTATCTAAAAGTCACGGGTCAAGTCTACGCCGAACGAGAGAAGAAAGAAGGATTTGGCTCCTTTGGTTTTTGGTTAGGCAGCCACCATCCAGCATACGAGGTGATCCCTGATAGGTTGCCACGAGTGCGTAAACCATATGCTTGGTATCTGCGCGTGCCGGATTTGGTGGGGTTTTTACAGCACATTATCCCAGCCTTAGAGGAACGTTTGGCGCATTCGCCTTTCGTAGGGCATACAGGTGAATTGAAGTTAACCCGCTACCGCAGTGGTTTAAAGTTTTTGTTCAAAGATGGACGCCTCAAGCTGGAGCCGTGGGAACCAACGCCTCACGGTCATTCAGGGGATGCTGCTTTTCCATATTTGACCTTTTTACAGTTGCTCTTCGGTTACCGTTCGTTAAAGGAACTGGATTTCGCATATGCAGATTGCTGGTATAAAAATGATGAAGCATTAGGACTGTTGAATGCTCTGTTTCCGAAGCAGCCTTCGGATGTCTGGCCTATAGCTTAAAAATTGAAGGTTGTAGGTGATAAGGAATTCTTCCCTATAACCTTCCGCTTTTAACCTGAAAACATTACAATTCATCGCTTACGGATTATGATGATCAAACTTGGTGTAATCTCTGATACCCATATTCCTGACCGGGCACGCCGCCTCAACGTACATGTCATCCCCATATTTCAAGAAGCAGGTGTGGCTGCCATCTTGCATGCGGGAGATGTGTCCACAGCGCGAGTCTTGCGGCAGCTTGAGCAGGTGGCCCCTGTCTACGCGACAAGGGGGAACCGCGACTGGGTCTTACTTAGGCATCTGCCCTCTGCGATTCAATTGAATTTTAATGGTGTCACTGTTGGGCTTACGCACGGGCACGGGCAGTTGCGAGATTACCTGGTTGATCGGGTGAAATATATGCTGGGTGGATACCGTTTGGAGATGTTTGAGCCGCGTCTACTGGCAACTTTTCCCGAAGCACGTGTGATCATCTTTGGGCACACACACCGTAGACTTAATCATTGGTCGAATGGACAGCTTCTATTTAATCCCGGTTCAAGCCAAATTCCGGATGTGAACAAGACCTCCCCCTCCGTGGGTTTGCTAACCATTCACCCTGGGGGTGAGGTGGAGGGGGAGATTGTTATGTTGGAATAGCTCGGTTATTCTATGTCGTGACTCCTGCCACGTTCATTTCTTCTGTAGGGGTATTTTCACCATATACCGGTACATTCCAATGGCGGTAGCGGGGAATTCGTCCACGTACCACATCATCGAAGAGTTGTCTTAATTGTGAAGTGATCGAACCCATCTGGGCTGTACCAATCGGGCGGTGATCTACCTGTGTGACTGCGGTTATCTGAGCAGCGGTGCCGGTCATGAAGAATTCATCACAAATGTAGATTTCAGTGCGATCAATCGGGCGCTCCAAAACTGTGAGGTTCAACTCCCTGCTCACTAACTCGAGCACTGTCCGCCTGGTGATCCCTTCTAAGATATTTTCCGTAACGGGTGGGGTGATGACGATGCCATCCCTGACCATGAAGATGTTCATCGCGCTGCCCTCCGAGACATGGCCTTCATTGGTGAGGACCAGCGCTTCATCAAAACCGGCGCGCAAAGCGTCACTCTTAATAAAAGCGGAATTGGCGTAGGCACCGCTGATTTTGCCCCGGGCCGGTATCGCGTTGTCATCTATTCGTCGCCAGGAAGAGAAGGTAACATGGGCGTTCGTATCGTTAGCGACGTAGCGATCAAAAGGAATAGCAACAATGGAAAGCTCATCAGTCAGGTCGTGGAGCTTAACGCCAATGATCTCGTCAGCTTTATAGGCCAGGGGACGTAGGTATACATCGCGGCGGTAATTATCTGCGCGTAATAAGTTAATTGTTATCTGGATCAGGCTTTCGGGAGTGTAGTCAAAATCCATATTCATCATCTTGGCGGAATTTAACAGACGATGATAATGATCGGCGGGCCGGAATACAAATAATTCTTCTTCATCCTCGTTCCAATAACCTCGAATACCTCCAAAAATTGCAGTGCCATAATTAAAACCGTGGGTTAATACACCTACTTTAGCATCAGCGTAGGGAACAATATTTCCCCGGAAATAAGCGTGTATTGGCAAGCTCATTGAAGTTCCTCCAATTTTGTATTGTCTGAGACGTGTAGTCTAAAATCTACCTTGATTATAACCTTACTCAGAAAGCACCCTGATACGGGTAGAGTTCTGTCAAATGTGATTGTTTAGTAAGAATAGATCGTGGACACAACACTTTAAGCGTTGTCAAGGGTGTAGTAACCCGGATATCAAATGAAACTTTCATCCTTGACAAAGCACTAAGCTTGGTAATCCAAAATCGCCTGAACGATACGAGGTGCAGCATGTCCATCGCCATACGGGTTAACTGCCTGGGCCATTTCGTAGTGAGCTTGAGGGTCATCAAGCAAACGGCGTGTCTCAGAGATGATACGCTCCGGATCGGTACCCACCAGGCGGACTGTACCTGCCTGAACACCTTCAGGACGTTCGGTAACTTCACGCATCACCAGAACAGGCACTCCCAAACCTGGAGCCTCTTCTTGCAAACCTCCCGAGTCGGTCAGCATCAAGGAAGCAGGTTTGATCAGATGCACCCAAGGGTAATAATCTAAAGGCGGGAGTAAAGTAATATTAGGTACATCCCCCAGCAGCCGCTTAACCGGCTGCTGCACATTAGGATTGAGATGGACGGGGTAGACAAACTGCACCTGGTCACGATAGATCTCGGCCAATTGACGTAACGCATAGCAAATATTTTCCAATGGCTCCCCAAAATTCTCGCGGCGATGAGCGGTGATAAGGACTAGCCGGTGCGCGGTAGCCCCTTCTGTCTGAATAGATGCCGCCGAAGATATCTCGGGAATGCCCAGGCGTCCCAAAAGCTCGAGCGTTTCGGGCGGAGCAGGCAGGTTTGCCACCGAGTGCAGCGCATCAATCACCGAGTTGCCGGTGACGAGGATATGACCGGAGGGTATCCCCTCATTGAGCAAGTTTTGGCGTGCCCATTCGGTTGGGGCAAAATGCAAGTCAGTCGCTACGCTGGCTACACGGCGGTTGATCTCTTCCGGGAAGGGCTGCCATTTGTCGCCGGTGCGTAGCCCAGCCTCAACATGCCCAATATGGATACGGTGATAATAAGCCAAGAGTGCTGCCGACATCACTGTCGTGGTATCCCCCTGAACCAATACCCAATCGGGTTGTATCCGCTCCAGCACAGGATCAAGATGAGTAAAAACTGCGACGGTCAGTCC
>DAOVXM010000161.1 GCA_030636125.1 Chloroflexota bacterium
ACCACCAGGTAAACTATGCCCGATTTAGCGAGCGGTCTATGCTAAGTCTCACATTTCTGAAGTACCGCATTCAGGGTAGTACCTGACCTATTTGTGGTAGGTGTACTCAATATGAAGTAGCCGGGAGCGTACTGACCCCAATTTCCCCTATCAAATCTTTTTGACTGGTGCAAAACTGCAATGGAGCTTGTCAAGTATTTCATCCTCGAGATTCATTTTTCCCCTGGAAAGTTACCAAGGGATATTTTCATCCCTCTTTACCCCCCATAAAATTAACAGCGTTTTATGATACACCGAAGAGAGGTTCAGGCATTAGATGCGGCCATATGTTCAACCGATTGTTCGACCAATTTTCTGAGCGTCTGGAGATTAATGTCCTCGATCTTGTTGATATATAAGCAGGATTTGCCAGTCTTGTACTTGCCTAGTGTTGCGCTGCGTAAGTGACTCTATAGTTTGGAAATAATGGCGCAACACTTTAAGCAGTTGGGCAGGGGACAACAGAAACCGCCGATGCATTTATGCCCAACTGCACTAGTTGATCCAATAATTCGTCATACTGATCAAACCCAGACATGATGTAAAGCGTCAAATTTTGTACCCGAGGGGAGAAGCCGGTTAAAAACCATTCGCCTTCACGCCCACTTTTATATTTTAGTGGTAGCGGCCAAAACCAATAATACTATCCCCCCACATCTGCGGTTCTTCTTCGGTTACTTCTTTCATGAGCTCCAAGATGGTGTAGCTGTCTTGCCGTTTTTTCTCACCCGGAACTCCATTAAGAAATACTTCAACGCTTTGGTCGTTTGGTTTGGTTTTTAATTCTGCCATAAAAATAATTCCTTCCTACTATGACGTGGAAATATAAATGGTGAATACTCTAGGCCAGGGAGAGCCGAAAAAATGGTGTGCATGGGGGGCATACGCCCCCCATGCACACCATTTTTTCGAGACTTCTTACCGTAGCGTGAGCAGTTACGATTAATTTTTAATATAAACGAGCAGCCTTGGACGGTAAGGCTGCTCGGCCTACTACTTTTAATTGAACGGGGAAGAAAGAATGTAACTATCAATAAAAAGAAAGCGTAGGCATGAGTATATTAGCATAAGATAGCATGAATGTCAATAAATATTGTCCCACCCACGGTGGGTGAGATTAAACTCACTCTCCGTCAAGCCATAACTGCCAAAAAGGATACGCCCTTCGTTCCCAATCTTCGCCCTGTCCCCCATTATACAAGAAGTCAGGAGAAGGGCAGATTATCAATTAAATAGGTATAGTAGTCACCAATCGACACCCCAAGTATCTGAAGCACGCCGAGAACGATCATGGCGACTAGAATAATGGCTAATCCGTATTCTGTCAGGCCTTGCCCCCTTTCATGCTTTCTTGGAAACATATTTACACTCCTTTCGTGATAAATTGAGTATTAGAATAAAAACACGTAACAACTCAGCCTAAGGCAGGAGAGCCGGAAAAAAGGTGGCCCCGGAAAGGAGAAATAAACCGGGGCCATTGCAGGATTATGATCCCGATCGTTAGGGGACGATCAGGAAATGGCACGACCAGCAGGTGACGTTTAATATGCCATATGTAAACATTATACGGCAAATAATTGGTTTAACGACTAACAGCTTCGAAAGGCAACATCATCAATCCCCCGATTGTGGCTTTCATCTAGAGATCAGGTAGAGCCGAAAAAGTTATTAGATATGGGGGCCGGTGAATGCAGAGATGCGAATTACACCCACACTCCTGCATCAACCGACCATCATATCGCAGATAGACTACTTCCAGAGGAGTCAGAATTTGTCCCGATAGAAGGCTAGTGTTGCGCCATTATTACCAAACTATCGAGTCATTTTCGCCGCGCAATACTAGGTCAGTTCTACAACGGCGCCAGCTCCCTCGAGTTTACCCTTAGCATCCTCAGCAGCTTCTTTGCCGACACTTTCCACAACCTTGCTGTCGGGAGTCTCGGCCAATTCCTTAGCCTCTTTCAGACCCAAGCTGGTGAGCTGGCGAATAGCCTTGATGACTTCGATCTTCTTGGGACCGGTTTCCTTGATGACCACGTCAAACTCGGTCTTTTCTTCCACAGGTTCAGCGGCTCCACCCGCAGCGGGAGCAGCAGCTACTGCAACAGGCGCAGCCGCAGATACGCCCCAAGTTTCCTCAAGCTTCTCTACCAATTCGGCGGCCTCAAGCACAGAAAGTCCGCCTAATTCTTTTACTAATTTATCTAAATCAGCCATTTTAATTACTCCTTCTTAATTATCGTAAATTTTTTAGTTTTATTTCGAGTTTCTTACGGCAACCGGGGGCTTATATCGCCATCGAAATTGCCTACCATATTAAACAACACCCATCCAGGTGACTAAGCTGCTTCAACTGCAGCATCTTTCTCAGCATAAGCTTTAAGCACCGCCGCAACCTGACGACCAGGCTCTGCGAAAAGACGGGTTAGCTTGCTTGCCGGAGCCATGATGGTACCCAATAATATGGCACGCAACACGGGCAGCGGCGGCAATTCTGCCAACGCTTTGACCTCTGCCGGCGAAATGGGTTCCTTTTCCAGATAGCCTCCCTTGACGTTAATAAACTCCGTACCAGCGGCAAAACTCATAAAAGCTTTCGCCATCGCGGGGCCATCCTCAAAAGCAAAGCTGATTGCTGTGCTACCTTCAAAATAACCCTCTTGAACTGGCAACTGCGCCTGCTCAAACGCCAGTTTCCCGAATGTATTCTTGAAGATATGGAACTCGCCACCTACTTCGCGTAATTTTCTACGCAGTTGGTCCACATCCTTCACTGAAAGACCTTTGTATTCAGTCACGATCAGTGCTTGACTGGAATTCACCCAATCAACATATTGGGCAACGATTTCGCGTTTACGTTCTTTTGAAATAGCCAAAAGACCTCACCTCCTTTCAAATTTATAGTCTAACTGCTCAGGTTAATGCCTGCGCAGAGGGAAATCCCATCTTTCTACCCAGATCGAGTAGTAACAACAAAAGTCTTTGCCTGATAAGAACCTAGCAAAGACTCTCCGCAAACCAATTCGAGCATCCACAAATCGGGAAAAGCTCTATCTGGAGCAATCTTCACCTCGGCAGGTAATTAAGCTGCTGGTAAATACAACTCTAACGAGTAATTTCACCCTCAGCACCGGCTGTCTCCGGCGAAGCAAAATAATCAATCGTGTTATTCATCCGGCTACGGGTTAGAGCTCGCAAGCTTTCGCCCCTAACCTAAAGCTACTCGTCAACCTCCATGAGTTGTGCCTGAAGGGGGTCCACTTTTATGCCAGGGCCCATCGTGGTGGTCACAGTCACCCGTTGGATATAGATTCCCTTGGCAGCGGCGGGACGGGCTTTTCTGATCGCCTCCATCAGCGTAGCCATATTGTCAAACAGCTGCTCTTCTCCAAAAGAGACTTTGCCAATCGGTACATGCAGATTGGCAGTTTTGTCAATACGAAATTCAACGCGCCCCGCTTTGGATTCGTTAATCACGCGTGGAATATCTTGCTCCTGGACTACGGTGCCAGCTTTGGGGTTCGGCATCAAACCTCGGGGGCCGAGAATACGCCCCAAGCGACCTACAGTACCCATCATATCAGGAGTTGCAACGGCAACATCAAATTCAGTCCAACCACCTTGGATCTTCTTGACAACTTCATCGTCATCAGCAACAAAATCCGCTCCGGCTTCTCGGGCAAGAGATGCGCCCTCGCCTTGTGCAAATACTAAGACGCGTACGGTTTTCCCTAAGCCATGGGGCAAAACCACCACATCGCGGACCTGCTGTTCAGCATGACGCGGGTCAACCCCCAAGTGGATATGCAATTCAACCGTCGCGTCAAAGTTAACTGTTGAGGTTTCTTTCGCAAGAGCAACCGCATCAGCAGGTGAATAGTTTCTATCGCGATCCACCTTAGCCGCTGCGGCCAAATATTTCTTTCCATGTTTCGGCATTTATTACTCCTTCGTGGTTCAAACGGGCAAATAATTTACCCTCCCACAGGTGTTATTCAACAACCAATAAGCCCATATTGCGGGCCGTTCCTTCAATCTGGCGCATGGCGCCTTCAATGTCAATGGCGTTAAGGTCCTTCATTTTCAGCTCAGCAATCTCGCGTACCTGAGCCCGGGTAACAGTACCTACTTTTTCGCGATTTGGTTCAGCAGAGCCTTTTTCAACACCGGCTGCTTTCTTCAAGAGCACAGCCGCTGGGGGTGTTTTAAGGATAAATGTAAATGAGCCATCGGTGTAGACGCTGATCTCTGCCGGAATGATCTCGCCCATCCGGTTGGATGTACGCGCATTATATTCCTTACAAAAAGCCATCAAGTTTATCCCATGTCCTGCCAGGGCAGGTCCGATCGGGGGTGCAGGGTTAGCCTTACCGGCCTCAATCTGCAAACGAACAACTGATTTTATTTTCTTTGCCACTTTTTATCTCCTTCGTGGTTTTAGCGGGTGAATAAGAAGCACCCTCCCACCAACCTCTATAGAATCTCTCTACGCTTTTTCTACCTGCAAAAAGTCTAACTCCACCGGGGTCTCCCGGCCGAAGAAATTTACCATAACGCGCACTTTTGCCTTGTCCATATCGATCTCGGCTACCGTACCACGAAAATCATTGAAGGGGCCATCGACGATGCGCACGCGTTCGCCAGTTTTAAAAGTAACTTTAATACGAGGCGCATCAGCTTCCATACGCTTGATGATCTGCGCTACCTCTTCCGGACGAAGTGGTATCGGATCGTTGCCCATCCCTACAAAACCCGTCACACCTGGAGTGTTGCGCACCACATACCAGGACTCTTCGCTCAGGATCAAATTGACCAGGATATAACCTGGGAACACCCGTCGTTCTACAGTACGCCGTTTTCCATCCTTGACCTCTATCTCTTCCTCAGTGGGGACAACAACATCGAAGATTTTATCCTTCATTCCCATAGTCTCAATGCGCTGCTCCAGATTATGGCGCACCTTGTTTTCGTAGCCAGAATAGCAATGCACTACATACCAGGCGCGATCGTCATCGACTACTGGGATATCTTGTGTGGATGACTCGCTCTCGCTTTCAGAATCCACTTTTTCCTGCAAGGCATCATCCACTATGGGTTCAGCATCCAGTTCATCAGTTCCAGGGGCTTCTATATTTTTGTCTTCCTGGTCGGTTAGATCCATTTCAACACTTTCCACAAATGTTTATAGATGAGGTTATTTTTCAGTGCTTACGCTAGCGCTTTGTCAAGGATAAATGTTTAATCGATATCCGGCTTACTACACCCTTGACGAAGCTCAAAGTGTTGCGTCATTATTTCCAAACGATAGAGTCACTTTCGCCGCGCAACACTAGAGCAAGATAAGAGCGAAAAATCGCGTGAAAAGAAGATCTAAAACACCTAAAAAGGCTCCCATTGCGATAAGAACGATAATGACAACAATAGTCAGGTTAGTGGCTTCTTTACGAGTAGGCCAATTGACCTTGCGCAATTCACCTATAGTTTCACGAATATAACGTTGAATCGCGTTGGATTGTTTACGTCCACTTGATTTACTTTTGCTAGCCTTGGCCACGATGGCCTCCTTCGAAATAAGGCATTCAGGGCTGTCTGATGCCCATCTGCACTGTGCATCATTTTTACGGACAAAACGCCGCCCGTGGAGACGGCGTCGTCCTGGTATCAGGCAGGCCAGGCAGGAGTCGAACCCACAACCTACGGTTTTGGAGACCGTTGCTCTGCCAATTGAGCTACTGGCCTGTATTCTCCAGTCGGGTAGCTACAGAAAAACCTGGCAGCCAAACAAACACATGATCAATCATGGCTTGATCAGCTTACTACCCGACACACCGGTTATTTCGTCTCGCGATGCAGGTTATGCTGACGGCAACGCGGACAATACTTGTTCAGCTCTAAACGACCCGGATCGTTACGACGGTTTTTCTCAGTCGTATAATTCCGTTCCTTACATTCTGTGCATGCCAGCGTAATCACTGGACGGACACCTTTTTTAGCCATAAATACCTACCAACTTCATCAAATTATTGGATGAGGATCCCTTATTCCAGGATTTCCGTGATCACACCGGCGCCAACTGTCAGGCCACCTTCACGAATAGCGAAATTAGAGCCCTGCTCCAACGCCACCGGCACTATCAACTCAACTTCCAGGTTCACGCTGTCTCCAGGCATCACCATCTCTACCGCTTCCGGCAGCGCTATGTTCCCCGTCACGTCCATCGTGCGCACGAAGAACTGCGGCCGGTATCCCGTGAAGAACGCCTTATGCCGCCCCCCCTCATCCTTCCTCAATACGTATACCTCG
>DAOVXM010000227.1 GCA_030636125.1 Chloroflexota bacterium
ATAGATATCCTTGAAGGGAAGAGCCAGGACCACCGCGGCAAAGGCTGGGGGGAACATCCAGATTGGTACAAGCTGACCAGAGGCAAACTGAACCACCGACCAGAATACCCATGAGTAACTGCGGATATCGAGGGTAACGATGGACAGCATCCCCATAAGGAAACTTATTCCAAAGAAGACCAGATAGCCCAGGAAGAGGCTGATCAGAAATGCCAATCCCGCCTCCGGGCTTACGGGGGGTTTGAAATCCAGGAAGAGATAAGCGAAGAGCAAACCGGGAAGACCATTCGTCACCAGCAGGAGAAAAAACTCACCCAGATTCCTAAAGAGCATGTGAACGATGAAATCTAGGGGCTTCATAAGATCAAGCTCCAATGTCCCCATACGCACCTGCTCAGCTATGTAGTAAGAGACATTCGAGGCTGCGTCCACAAAGGAGACCAGCATCATACCAAGAACTCCGTAGGTGGTCATGGTTTCGAGGTCCATCCCAAATGCGTCCGGAATTTGTCGGTAGAGGATGGTCCAGAGTGAGTAGCTGGCGTACATCATTATGAAAATAGATATCAGCCTGACCCAGAAATCGACCCGGTAGATGAAAGCATTGTGGAATGCAGTGCGGATAAACGCGTAGAGTACCTTCATATTTTTTTTACACTCTGTCAGCCATATCGTATGGATAGGGCTTCAGCTTGTCGCTAACCTGATTGAGTCGATCCATCTGATCATCGCTCAGCGCCCAACCAGTTGCGCCCAGATTATCCTCAAGATGCTTGAGATTGCGGACGCCAATGATTGGCGCAGTGACACCAGGACGATTAAGCGCCCAGTTGAGCGCCACTTGAGCAGGCGTTTTCCCAGTTTCTTCCGCCATAGCAAAAAGCGCATCAAGCACGCTCCAGGTGTGCTCGTTATCGTAGGCACTCCATGATTCGCTCCAGCCAAATTTCCCGGCTGTTTCTACGCGCGTATCTTTCGGCGGTTCAGTCATACCTCGACGATATTTCCCACTTAACCATCCACCTCTCAATGGACTCCAGGGGATTACCCCAAGCCCTTCGTTAAGACACACCGGCATCAGTTCCCACTCGGTCGAACGATCGAGAAGATTGTAAAGGGGTTGCAAGCAGGAGAACGACTCCCAGCCATTTTGCATGCTCAGGTCGATCGCCTTCTGCAGCTGCCAACCGCTGAAGTTGCTGGCACCCGTATAGCGGACCACTCCCCTCTGCACCAATCCATCGAGCGTGCTCAGCGTCTCCGCCAGAGGCGTGCCGCTATCCCAGGCATGAACCTGATAAATATCGATGTAATCCGTGTCCAAACGTCGAAGGCTTGCTTCAACACCATCCAGGATGTGCTTCCGACTGAGGCCAACCTCATTAGGACCCTCGCCCATAGGGAAGCGCACCTTGGTGGCGATGATGAAATCGTCGCGTGACTTATCCTTCATCCAGCGGCCGACGATCTCTTCCGAAACACCATGCGTGTATACATCGGCGGTATCGATGAAATTGCCACCAGCTTCGGCGAAACGATCCATTATCTGGAATCCAAGATCCTCGGTGGATTCACGTCCAAAGGTCATTGCACCCAAACAAAGCTCGCTGACTTTCAATCCAGTCTTACCAAGATTTCGATATTCCATGAGAAATCTCCTTGGGAACGCAAAAAAAATTATACTGTAGGAAAATCCTGTCCTAAGATGCAGAGAAAGAGGGTCGTCCTCCTATAACTGCATTATGCTAGTTTTTTTGGATCGGTCCCTAGGCGAATAGGGGTTCCATTTCCAGCTCACCGACTATCTTTTCCATCTCACCCTCAGAGGGGGCAGTCCGGAAGCGCCTGGCCGCATCCAACACCTTAGGGAGCAGATGTATGTCACCGGCTGTATTCAAGAAGATGCCTGACTTTCCCAACACCCAATGCACTGCAAGGTCAATATCTTCTTGGTCTACCAACGGCTCGTACCAGGTAGCGGAGGTTTGCGGCTTGTCCCCCCACGGTCCACGAGTTATCGACTTGATGGTTTGCACCACAATATCACGCTCCTGGCACAAACTCAGAAGAGCCTCGAAATCGGCTTTGTATTGAGAATTTTGCATCATCGGATAGTTATAGGGAAGCAATACTGAATCAAAGTCGAAATGCTCCAAACTACGAGTGTGCATGGCTGCTACAGATACGCCGTGGCCCGTAACGCCTAAGTATCGAGCCAGCCCTTGCTCACGGGCTTTGATGAAGGCTTCCAAAGCCCCATCCGGGCCCATTGCCACTTCCCATTCCTCGGGATCCACTAAAACATGCATCTGCCACAAATCTACGAAATCAACCCGAAGCCTCTCCAACGACCCGCGCAGTTCGTTCCAGGCACCTTGATAGGTGCGTTCTTCCGTCTTGGTGGCCAGGAAGAAGTTTTGGCGATGCTGCTCCATCCAAGGTCCGATGCGCAGTTCCGCCTCGCCATACATAACCGCGGTGTCAATATGGTTGACCCCATATTTAAGCAGTAATTCCAAGGTATGATCGGCCTCTGCCTGTGTTACTTTACTAAGTGCAGCCGCACCAAAAAGTGTGCGCGTGCTCATATGGCCTGTACGACCGAATGGTTGTTTCTCAATCATCATCAAATCCTTTTGCATGGCAGACGATGCATCAAATCAAGCGCCCGCGTCATTTAATCGGATCAGTTGATCAACATTCAGGTCAACTGACAATGCTGACAGGTTTTCATCCATCTGTTCCGGCGTACTTGCGGCTATCAATGGGATTGCAGTTGGGTCACCCTGTACCATCCAGGCCAAAATAACCTGATTGAGAGTAGCTCCGGTTTCGGATGCCACCTCGCGCAAGGCAGCCAGTCGGGCCTCGCTATCTGGCCCGAGGTACTGCTCGGAGAAGGATCGCTCAGGGCGAGTGTAAGCCCCACTCAGCAAAGGTGAATACGCCAACAGCGTGATATCTCGTTTGCGGCAGTAATCGAGCAAATCTTCATTGGCCGAGATTTGCGGATCGAAGGTGGTCCCTGGTTTTGGCCGCAGGTAGGTGTAACGCTGCTGGATGCCAACATACTCTGTCCAACCATTCTGCTGGCTTAACCAACGCGCCTGCTCTAAGCGCCATGCAAGGAAGTTACTTGCGCCGATAAAGCGCACCTTACCCGCACGTACCAAGCGGTCGAAAGCCTCAAGCGTTTCTTCCAGAGGTGTTTGTCGATCATCAACATGCGCGTAAAAAAGGTCAATCGTATCGATGCCTAATCGCGCGAGGCTTTTTTCGCATTCTTGCTCTATTTGGCGCGCTCGTAAGCCGCGTTTGGTATCACTATATTGAAAACCGACTTTTGTGGCGATGAACATTTCAGCACGATTGTCCCGCGTTTTCATCCATCTCCCCAGAAGGGTTTCGCTCTCGCCTCCGTTAAATCCCGGAACCCAGTGGGCGTAAATATTGGCTGTGTCAATGAAGGAGCCCCCCGCGGCTACATACCTATCCAACAGCCGGTAAGACGTTTGCTCATCAGTGCGCGTGCCAAAGTACATCGCACCCAAGCAAAATATGCTCACCTTGACTCCGCTATTGCCTAGTGGCACCTGTTTCATTTGAGCCTCCCGGGAATTATCGACCCGTTACACGTATTCGACTGCAGAATTTAGCAAAAACTATTAGATGGTTATTATGCTTCGAGACAAAGTCATTAATAAAAGTGACTCCCCAATTGGGGATTAACTCATTCTCTTATACTTGCTTCAAATTAATTCCTAACGCGCAAAGGCGTTGTATGGATTGGTGTGCGTTAGTTGACGAATCATTATTTCATCAATCCCGATTGCTTGCAGCTTGGGTAGAAATACCTCGCTCAGATAAGTGTATGGTTTTGGCTCACCGCCGCCGGGTTGGGCTGGATCATACCAACCTCGATCATGGCTGAGCATCAATTGGTTGCCCAGTCCAGCGTCCAGAACCTGCTCGATACGTTCGATGTAAAAGGCATCATCGAATTCGTCTCCGCCAATCGCGTCATACTCAAGCCATGCCCCACGCCGACCTATCTCCAGGTGCAGGCTGACATCCGGCTCAGCATGAGTGTGAATCCAAATAAACCGCTCCGGTGAGTAACCTTGCTCCTCGATGATGTCGAGTTGCTCTCGTACCACCTCACCGCGGATTGTGTGGCTGCCAATAACCGTGTTAGTAGCCATGCCTGCTGCCGCCGCCGCCCGAAGAACCTTGGCTTCGCATTCTGTCAATCCGTCATCGCCAGCACTCAACTTTATCCATCCTGCTTGCACACCGCTCTCCTCAATTTCCCCCTGCAACTCACTCGTCATCCACTGCTCTAATTCACCTTCGCTGGCGTCATGGACCCAGTCTGGGATCCAGGGTTCGCGATAAACGCCGGTGGGCACCACAATTGGGAAACTGGCGGCTTCGGAGACCACTTTGTCGATATCAGCGCGTCGCCCCACTCCGACAGTGCTGCACTCCACGATCGCAGTTACCCCTGCAGCTCGGGCTCTGGTTATCTCTGGGGTAATTTGGCCGATTACGTCAGCGGGATCAGCCTGAGCATATCCCGGTTGATCCCAGGTGCGTAGGTCGACAAAGACATGTTCATGGGGCAGGATCATCCCCAATTCATCGGCGGTCTTCGGACCCAGGGTTGTGATTAGGTGTGTCATTGGCATTTCCTTTACTTGGTGTCGCTCACCTCAACCAACATACTCAACGCACTCTGGCAACTATCCCCAGTTACAAATGCCTGAGCGTCCTCATCAACGAAAAGCGGTGGTGAATCGGTGATAACTTTTCCCAATTTAACCTATGAATTGTTTTATGCGTGGTCATTCATAGGCCTAAAGCGGTTCAGTTATTATCCTCTTTGCACCGCAGCTTCTGCAAGTACGGGGAAGCATCCCCGTCGTTGAGTGAAATCCCTAGATAAAGTGTAGGATCCAAGGCATTCTTAAATGCATCTTCATTCATCATAATACTACTCTGGATTTCATTTACAACAGCAAAACGCAAGTGGCTCGGTTTCGGCCAATACATGCGCCCACTCCATTCGCCCTGATACCCTAGCAATTGCCCAGCATGAACCGGAATCTCAGTGCTGCCTGGCGGAAAATCATCAAGGATGTAAGACTCATAACCGCTGGCGCTGAGCATGTCTGCATAGACCGTCCACACCTTCTCGCCGGGGTTCAAAGGGTCGTCGTGCTGGATCGC
>DAOVXM010000089.1 GCA_030636125.1 Chloroflexota bacterium
ACGGGTTCATGACTAACCTGGGCTGGCTCGCGGGTCAGAGACAGGCAGATCCATGATATGAAAATAAAGAGCGCTGCAAACGCGAAGCAAAGCGTGTAGTTATAGGGAAAACCATAGTGGTCGAGTAACCAGGCAGTCACAACCGCACCCAACACTCCTGTCGCTGTCCCGCTGAAATTGGTAACTCCAAAGAACTTTCCCCGTCGGTCAACAGGGAAAATTTTAGCCAGCATGTCTTGCCAGCCGACTGCCACAACACCTGCCCCAATCATGAACCAGGCAAATAGTACAAAAAACAAGAATAGAGCAAGCGTAGGAGAATAGCTGGCAAGCCACGCCGCCGGCACTAATAAGATCACCGGTAATCGTTCGGTGAACAGGCCCAGGCGCACCGGTACTACCTTCTTGCGAGGCAACCGCTGTACCCAGTTGGAGGTAAAGAGCTGAGGTAAGAGCCAGCCGGTCGCTCCGATCGTGGCAAGCAATCCAAGCGCTAATTTACTGTCAGTATAATGGCTGACGTAGAGCGGCAGGATAGTACGCCAGGCGATGAAATTAAAGCCTAGCCAGAAAAAGGTACCATCCAGAAAGTTAACGATATAGTTGTGCCGGTAATGGCGTTCTACTTCTGCTTCGAAGGCAGTTGAAGTCATCTTATATTATTAGGACTTACGCAGTTCAGGGAGGAAATCTCCAGCTTAAGCTGCCACCTCAAACACCACCCCTTCCATTCCAGGCAGCACCTCGAACGTCGGTTGCATCTCAGCCAGCGTCTGCTCGATCATATCATCCAGCATAATATCGTTATGAGATGGGTCGTGATGGAATGTCACCAACCGTTTCACACCAGCCAGTTCTGCAAATCGAATCGCCTGCTCAATACTGCTGTGTCCGATGCCTACCCGTGTCTGGTACTCCTCCCCGGTGTACTGCGCATCGTGAATAAGCAGGTCAGTGCCCGCCGCTAATGCATAGCCGGATGTCCACTCCCCACGGCGCGGGAAATTTCGCGAACCTAAGGCTGGTTCGTGGTCGGGGATATAAGTCATCGTGGTGTCTTTCCCCTCAATTCGGTAACCCACCGTTGGATTAGGGTGAATCACCAGTTGTGCCGTCACGGTGAATTCCCCAATTTCGACCGTGGGGGAAGGCTCCTCATGAAAGTGCAGATCTGCCGAAAGTTCACGCAAGCTCACTGGGAACAGCGGTGGAGAGAGGTAGCGCAACAAGCGCTTATTCAGACTGAGGGTTGTGCCGGTGGGGCCATAAATATGCACTTCAACTCCTGGGCGGCGCAACGGGGCGAAGAAAGGTAGCCCCTGAATATGGTCCATGTGCAGGTGGGTTAGCAGGATGTGCACGCAATTAAGCTCTTCCGGCAGGCTTTGGCCCAAGCCCCGGATGCCCGTACCGGCATCCAATACCAACAGGTCTCCACCAACTCCCTCAACTGATACACACGCGGTGTTACCACCATAGCGTAAGGTAGCCTCTCCTGGTGTGGCTATTGAGCCGCGCGAGCCCCACAGAGTGACTCTCACTTCGCGACCTCCCAAAAGATGGCAATCGCCCCTAAAAAGCGCTGCCCTTGCGCCGTCAGTGGGAATGCGGTCACTTCAATCTGCCGTCGAGTCTGGTCGAGTCCTCGTATCCAGAAGCTCTCATGAGCTGGATGTTGCTTAGTCGTTGCGATCATCAGGGGCAAGTCCTCTGGCTTTATCGGTCGGCCTTCATGATCTTCTGGTTGAAACTTCGTTGACCACTCGCTGGCTGGCATCGGTACGGTTTCATCATAGCGGTGACCCAGGATGGCCTCAGCCGGTTCATTGTAATAAAGCAGATCCCCTTCCGGATCCACGATCATGATAGACATAGCCAAGTATTCAGCCAGATACCGGGCTAGGATGACTTCAATTTCTTGTTGGGACATAGGAACTTCTCCGTGACATGTGATATCTGCTTACCTCAAAACTTTTCCGCAGCGACTTTCTCAAGGATCATCGCACCCGAAGATGATTTGCTAGGATTGTGTATCAACATCTCAAGGACAAGAATATCTTTGAAACCCAATCCTTCCTAATCATACCCGAAAACTACAATATCATCAACTTAATAGCGATTATCTGATCCTCTCATTCACAACAGATAAAAGAAAGTGATATTTTGCCATCCATAATTCACAAAACCAAATCAAATAGTGCGACGCTTTTACACAAAGCGTCGCACTATCTATCATATCTAAGCTGAGGCGAAAATCAAGGTGTAGCTGCCGCAGCTACCGCTTCATTTAACAATTTCCATTCGGTAGGAGGCCAGTAAACCACTTCCGCCTTACCAATCACATTGCCAAGTGGCACTGTTCCCCAGCTATGCGAATCAGAAGAGCTATTGCGATTATCGCCAAGCACAAACAGGGAATCCTCTGGCACCGCCCAGGAACCATCATAAGCAGGGGCAGCGCTGATATACGGTTCTCTTAATGGCACATCATTGACATATACCTGCCTGTCGGACACACTCACTGTATCCCCAGGTAGACCAATCACACGCTTAATATAGGGCTCCCGGTCAGGATCAGGCGGATAATGGAATATAATTACATCACCCCGGGTGGGAGTGCCTATCTTGTATGCGACTTTATTAACAATAACAAAATCCCCAGCGTACAGAGTAGGTTGCATGCTGATAGACTCGACACGAATACGCGCCGATATAGCATTGATGGCTAAAAACAGCACCAATGATAACAGGATGGTTTCCAGAACATCCAGCAGAAAACGGCGCAGCCCACCGGATTTCTTTTCAGTGGATTCAAGATCTGGATCTGGGGTGATTTCTGTCCTAAAGTCCTCCATAATGTGTCCCTAGTCCTGAATTATACTCCCTTGAGGGCAGTAAGATCAATGCCATACCATTATCTTAGGGAATTCTCATATTAATTGGTGACCTGTTTCAGCCGCTGGGCTTTCTGACAAAAGCTGGACGGCGTGAGACAATACCGGCAGGACAACCCGTAGATTTTCAACGGCACCCTTAGGGCTCCCAGGCAAATTTATGATCAGGGTCCGTCCCCGTATGCCGGCATAAGCTCGGGAGAGCATTGCGTGGCGGGTAACCTGCAAACTCGCCATTCGCATGGCCTCAGCCAGGCCCGGTGCTGGTCGCTCAACCACTGCTTGCGTCGCCTCTGGGGTAACGTCTCTTGGACTGAAGCCTGTTCCGCCAGTAGTCAATATGACGTCTATCTCTCCTGAATCGGCCCAGGAAGCTAATCTATCCTTGAGAGAAGTCAGGTCATCCGGCAAAATTTCTCGCCGGGAAACTATCCAACCATACGTTCTAATTACTTCCTCCAATGCCGGTCCAGAAGCATCCATTCGTTCACCCCGTGCAGATCGGTCAGAAACAGTGAGTATGCCAATACGTAAACTCATAATCGTTCACTCAAAAAGCAAGGATGATAATCTCCCAGGCTACCCCCAGCTAGATAGTCAATTAGATGTGAGATCTTTCCCATAGGCGTATAAATCATTCATCTTCCCGGCCGACCAGCTTCTCCCAGGGTCCATGAATACCGTCATCGGTGACCCCGAAGTAATACCTGTAACCAGCAGGTATGCGCTGCACCAGGTCATAACGAACGCCCTTGCCCTTTTTTTCCCTGGTGACCAGCCCCAGATCTCCCTGCCAATTTATTTCTAACTTTGACAGATCGCTCGGGTATTTAGCGTACTGAGTTATGGCGTATTCCCATAATCGTCTAGCAGATGTTTTCGTCACATTTTTGACCACGTTACCATTGCGCAGGTCGCGCACAGTATAATAACTGGCTCCATTGCGCTCTTCTACACTGACGACTTCAACACCAGTTCTGGGAGGGGATTCTTCCTCTACTTTGGTGACCGTTTCGCTAGGTAGTCTTTGGTCAACGCTTGCCACCGGGATTTCAGCTACTAGCTCAAATCTAGAGGGAGAACCGCTCAGCACCAGGCCAACAATCTCGTCGCGGACAGCCAGGCCAGTTTCCGCCTCCGAGCGCACATAAATCTTATTATCATCAACTGCGTAAGGAGGGTCTTCTCCTCGCGGGACAAGTATGCGTATTACTTTCTTGCCACCAGTTTCATGCGTATCCAAGGCACATTGAAATTGTGGGCTGATACGATTACTGATCTCTTTTTCAAGCTGACCGATCGCCCCCTCAGGATCAGGGACACCCACAACTGGACGGCGCGGTTGAGCGCTCAACCCAACGTACAGCGTGCCGCCATTCGCATTGGCGAAAGCGCATACGTCGGCAATTATGGCATAACGTTTTCCACCTCGCACAGACAGCCCTTCGTGAAAATCTTGAACGATGTTGGCTCCCTCTTCGCGAGCGGCGTGGATGAAATCAAATGCCGGTTCTGCTTTCTTGCGGTGCGGACGTGTACGAGCGAAGTCATTACTCAAGAATAGCTCTTTAAGTGCCTCGAAACTAACTTCAGACATTAACACATCCGTAGCGCGGTCCCCCACACCCAAATTCTTTTTACGCCTGAGATCGGTTTTCAGACGATGGGCATCTGAACCTTGAATACAATGCATGCGCCGGGGATATTCAGGTTTTGTGCCGTTAAAGAATGCTGCCGTTGTTCGTTTGCCTCTACCCTCCAAGTCTGTCACTTCCAGAGCATACAGGTGTTGATCCTGTGTATATGCGATTTTGGTCTGACCCCCGAAAGCAAAACCACGCATTGCCACACCATTACTTGAGTTCGCATGCGCTGCAATAGCTAGACCACTAGCTTCATCGATCAGACGGTAAGCCGTCAGCACATCAGAGGAAGCCCCGATGGTAGCAGAGCCCTCATCTAGATGGTCGGTCGGTATGCGCAAATCGATCAATAAATGCTCAATCTCCCGCGCTGGTTTATTGGGGGGGAAGATGGCCAATATATGAAATCCAAAAGTAGCGGTAAACTCAAATCCAGGCAAGACTAGGATTTTAGCCAGCAGGCGTCGATATTCCTTCAACCGCGCCTTTTCCTCTCCCAGCAGGCGATTTAATTTCTCCAACAGTTCAAGCTGCTGGATTTCCTCCTGCATATAACGATAACCCGCCACTGTGTTGTGATCGGTCATCGCGATAATTTCCAGCCCACGCGCTTCAGCTTGTTGTAAAATTTCCAGATAACTTATTTCCGGTTGCTGATAATCGCTGGAGGCCGGTGTATGTAGATGTAAATCGATCGTATGCCACTGCATTGGGGCACGACCTCGTTTCTTTCCCACAGTTCACTCTCATTTTCGCTCTTGCAGGTCGATGTATGTTTACCTCAGTGTAGGTATAGATATCAGCTCACAGAGATAAATCGAATGACCTCAAGTGCTTAGCGTAGTTTGTATTTTTTTAACAAGTTCATCGGGCATATAAGGCTTTAATATAAAACCATCCGCACCCTCTTGAGCGCATTTAGAACTCAACTCCATACCCGAAGACATCAAAACACGGACAGAATCTAATTCCTCATTCTGGCGAATGAGGTGTAATAAGTCGAAGCCACTGATATGGTGTAAATGTACGTCCAACAACACCAGATCTACCTTCTCAAGATGAAATTGGCTCATAATCTCATCCGGGTCCCCCTCCCCATTCAGTTGGAGTACCTGAAAGCCTTCAAACTCAAGCAAGGTCTGTAAGAGCGAAAGTATCGTCGCATCATCGTCAATCAGCATCACTTTAGGCATGATCTTTTTCTTCTGACTTCTTCGACGATTTTCGCTTCTTGGGTTTGGGTTTGATGGGGAACGATTCCAAGGCGGCATTGAGAACATCATCAACCGTCTCAGCATAAACAAAGTCGATCTCTTTCCGCACTTCCTCGGGTAGGTCCTCCAAATCCGCTTCGTTCCGGGCTGGCAAGATGACGGTTTTTAATCTGGAGCGATGTGCAGCCAAAACCTTCTCTTTGATGCCCCCAACTGGCAATACCTGACCACGCAGGGTTATCTCGCCAGTCATTCCCACATCCGCGCGTACAGGACAGCCGCAAACAAGAGAAACCAGCGCAGTAGCCATCGTCACTCCGGCTGAAGGTCCGTCTTTGGGTTGGGCTCCGGTCGGGACATGCAAGTGGATATCTGAATTCTCAAAGAAATCCGAGTCGAGCCCCAGGCTCTCGCTCCTTGAACGCACATACGAGAGGGCTGCACTCGCAGATTCTTGCATCACATTGCCTAAGGAGCCCGTTACTTGAAAGCCTTTTCCACCGGGCATGCTGGTGGCTTCAATAAACAAAATGTCTCCACCCACCGGCGTCCAGGCCAAGCCGGTCGCAACGCCAGGGACAGAAGTTCGCTCTGCGATTTCCTCAGTGCCGAAATACGATGGCTGTCCAAGATACTCACGAACCTGCTCAGGAGTGATCTCAATCTGATCAGCTTTTCCCTCAGCTATTTTCGTCACTACTTTCCGGCACACCCCACCAATTTCCCGTTCGAGGTTGCGTACTCCAGCTTCGCGTGTATATGAGCGGATGATACTTTGAAGAGCATCCTTGGTAAACACGACTTCCTCTGGTCTCAGCCCATTCTCCTTTACCTGGCGCGGGATAAGATATTCTTGTGCAATGGCGATCTTCTCGCGTTCGGTATAACCAGAGAGGCGGATGATCTCCATCCGGTCGCGCAGTGGTCCTGGAATAGACTCTAATGAATTCCCGGTAGTGATAAACATCACCTGAGAGAGGTCGAAGGCAACTTCCAGATAGTGGTCACGAAATTCAGCATTTTGCTCTGGATCAAGCACTTCTAATAAAGCCGAGGCAGGGTCCCCATGGAAATCGAAAACGAGTTTATCTACCTCATCCAGCATAAAAACCGGGTTGCGTGACTCCACCCTGCGTAACGCCTGAAGAATCCGTCCCGGCATAGCACCGATATAGGTGCGCCGGTGTCCGCGTATCTCAGCTTCGTCCCGCATCCCACCTAAAGAGGTACGGAAGAACTTGCGTCCCATCGCATGAGCAATCGACCGCCCCAAAGAGGTTTTACCTACCCCAGGTGGGCCAATAAAGCACAAGATAACACCCTCACGGATGCGGCGAATATCATCTTGGGGTTCAGTGGTGAGCTCTTCAGCACGTTCCTGGCGCAGTTTACGCACAGCCAAATACTCTAGTATGCGTTCCTTAATATCCTCCAGACCGTAATGGTCCTGATCTAGCACTTGCCGTGCATGGGAGATGTCCAGATTGTCATCCGTGGTTGCTGACCAGGGTAGCGATACCAGCCAGTCCAGATATGTACGGATGACTCCATACTCCGCCGCGGCTGTGGGTAAACGGGATAGCCTGTCGAGTTCACGACGAGCTTGCTTATCAGCCTCCTCCGGCATTTTCACCTTTTCAATCTTTTGACGGAACTCATCCACTTCGACTGCTTGCTCGTCTCCCTCACCTAACTCCTTCTGGATCGCCTTGAGTTGTTCGCGCAAGAAATATTCTCGCTGAACCTTCTCAATCTCCGAACGGGCTTCGTTCTGGATTTTTTGACCTATCTCCAGCACTTCTACTTCACGCGCTAAGATGCCCACCAGCTTGTGCAGTTTTTCAGAGACCTTGTCTAGTTCCAATAATGCCTGGGCATCTTCCAGTTCCATGCGCTGGAAATTTGCTATAGTATAGACAGTCTGTAATGGATCATCCAAAGAAAGCACCGAATCCACCAGCTCTCGCGGCAGTGCAGTAATTAACTCGGCTATCCGTTCGAATTGACCACGCGCATTGCGCGCCAGCGCCTCGACTTCAGCACCCACTTCTTCATCTTCGGGGATCAATTGAATGTTTGCTTTCAGATATGGTTCCAATTGATCGAATTCCCCCAATCTAAAACGCGATAGACCCTGGACAACCAGGCGAATCGTGTCGTCTGGGGCGCGGAAAAGACGATGCACCATGGCAACTGTGCCAACCGGAAACAAATCTTGAGGTTCGGGGGTTTCCAATTCAGGGTTGCGAGATGCGATCAAACCAATCAACCGCTCCTCGCTTGCTACCACGTCATCGACAAGGCGGATAGAGCGCGGCTGTCCGATTGTCAATGGGACCGCAGTCTGAGGGTATACCACCAACCCACGCAGCGGCATAATGGGGAGTACAGTGGGGATTTGGGACTCGTCCAGCTCAGTTTCTGAGAGAATTTCCTCAGAGGCTGTTTGTTTTTCCTGGTCGGTCTGAGGGAGGAGAGAGGCAAAAAACAATTCTTCGACATCCAGA
>DAOVXM010000187.1 GCA_030636125.1 Chloroflexota bacterium
AAAAAGAGCTTGACATTACCACGGTTTACGTGACTCACGACCAGTTGGAGGCCCAGGGTGTTGCTGACAAGATCGTTGTAATGGATCGCGGCCGTATATTGCAGGTTGGTTCACCTAGAGAAATCTACGAGAATCCGAGCACGCTCTTCGTAGCTGGCTTCATCGGGACACCTTCTATGAACTTCGCCACCGGGAATCTGGAAAAAACGGAGAGTGGCTGGTATTTCCAACATCCGGAATTCCAATTAAAACTTCAACCACAAGTGCTCGACCGGTTTGAACGCATCCCCGAACCTGGCAGTGAAATTGTCATCGGCATCAGGCCGGAGCACATACAAACCACCATGGAAAAAAATGATTATACGGTCCCAACCAAAATCTATATGGTTGAGCCGCAGAGCAACGAGCTCATCCTGGATGTCAGCCTGAATGGCTTGATTTTTAAGACCCGGCAAGACAAACGCGAACTTGGCTTTCGTCCAAAGTTGGAACAGGATGTTTATATCATGCCCAACCAAGACAAGCTGTTGATCTTCGATGAGCAGACAGAAGCACGACTGGTTTAATCACTAAATGAGGTAAAGCGAAATGACCCAAGTTAGATTGGAGCATATCAATTTCGATATTAAGGGGAAACAGATTCTGAATGACATCAACTTCCAAATTGATGACAAGATATATTGCGTTTTTGTCGGGCCCTCGGGCTGTGGAAAAACGGTCCTTCTACGCATCATTGCCGGGCTCACCGCTCCTACCAACGGGCATGTATATTTTGATGACCGGGTTATGGATAACATACCCGCCAGTGAACGTAATATTGCCATGACGTTCCAGACTTATGCGCTTTATCCTAATCTTACCGTTGAGAAGAACTGGGAATTCCCATTATACGCGGAGGGCTGTTCACAAGACGAAATTAACCAACGTATTAAACAAGTCTCTGAGTTGTTAAATATGGAACCGCTAATGCATCGCTATCCGGGCGAACTCTCTGGTGGACAGCAGCAGCGCGTCGCATTGGGCCGTTCCCTGGTCCGGCAACCAACCGTGTACCTGCACGATGAACCTATGGGGAATCTGGATGCTAAATTACGCGTCGAGCTGCGCGCCAGCATTAAAAAAATCCAGGTCGATATGGGGATAACCACAGTACATGTCACCCATGACCAGGTCGAAGCGCAAGGTCTGGGTGATAAGCTTGTCGTCATGGACACAGGCACAATCGAACAGGTTGGCACTCCCGAAGAAATTTACGAGAAACCTGCCAATTTATATGTGGCCGGCTTTATCGGTACACCACGCATGAATTTCTTTGACGGCAGCCTGGTGGCGCAAAACGGCTCGCTTATTTTTGAGAGCCCCATGGTCAAGTTGCTATTGCCAGACGAGACGCGCGCCGAGCTGGCAGGCTATAACCTTGAGGATAAGATCAGGTTGGGTATCCGCCCTGAGGCGATAAAGGTATCTCCAACGGAAGGTTCCCAAGCGATGCCTGGCAAGGTATACGTCACTGAGTCGCAAAGTAACGAGGTGATTATCGATGTCCTCATGGACGGAGATACACATATCAAAACTCGCTCAGCCTGGCATACTTTGGGCTTTGACCCGGCGTTAGACCAGACCGTGTACCTTGATTTTGACGCTAGCCAACTTCATTTATTTGATCCCGAAAGTGGGAACCGCATCGCTTAGGCTGACAGTTGTATAGGAACAAGGTGTTCCTTGAAAGGAGGTGACAGGACAGAGATATCAATCATATCCCCCCCCTTTTTGGGCCAGACGAAAAAGGATCTTCGCTGGCGAAGAAACAAACAAATAAACCCGTACAATCAAATTCCTATTAAATGGAGGAGAGCTACATGAAGAAAAGCATCAGTATTGTATTTGCTCTGCTGGTTATCGCCAGCATGGTATTGGCTGCCTGTGCGCAACCAACACCTGAGACAATCGTTGAGACAGTTGTAGTCACTGAGATAGTCGAGGTAGAAGGTGAGACAATCGTCGAGACTCAGATCGTTGAGGTTGTAGTGACCCCAGAGCCAGAGCCGGAAATGGAGGATGAAGTCGTCCTGCGCGTGCTCAGCCTACCCTGGCCACAAACACCAGTGGAACAGCAACTGGCCAACGATGTGTTCACTGCCGAGACGGGCATTAAGGTCGAGATTACTGGACCTCCCTACCAGTTCGTAGAATCAAAGATCCGCGAAATTTGTGCCTCACAGAGTGCTGAATTTGATATCTTCGAGACCGACAGTCAGTGGTACGGCGGGCAGATTACTACTAACTGCATCGAACCATTAGACTCCTATCTGGAGGCCTCAGGCATCGATTACGACGAGACCTTCGTACAACCCTATGCTACTTATAATGGCCGCTGGCCTGTACCGAACACAGTCCTGCGCGGGGAGGAGCCCTGGGAGAATTATACAGACCAGCCTGTGTATTTCCTGCCGTGGACGATCGGCACCATGATCCTGGCTTACCAACCGCAACTGCTCGTAGATGCGGGCATCGTTGACGCTGATGGGAACGCCAAAGTCCCGGAGACCTGGGATGAGTTCCGCGAAGCCGGCATGGCATTGACCACCGATGATCGTTGGGGAATAGGTTGGTACGCCACCCGCATCAGCGATGGTATCACCCTGCAGTGGCTGCCGTTCCACGTCTCCTTTGGTTCAAAAATATGGGATGAGGAAAATTGGCAAGCTCAAGGTGTCATCAACTCCCCAGAAGCAGTCGTAGCCTGTGAGTACTTCGTAGGCTTCATGCTGGAGGATGAGTCTGTAGATCCCGGAACAGCCAACTGGTTTGTGGACGAGACCCTTAATGCCGCTTTCAACGATCTTTACGCCATGACCTTCACCTGGGTGAGCTTCGCCGGCGCCATGGACAACCCGGATTTCTCCCAGACTGCCGGTAAATGGGCTTACGCGCCCTTCCCATGCAATGATGATGGTACCTGCGCATCCGCCTACGGTTCTCAAGGGCTTGCCATCAATGCCAACTCCGAGCAGAAAGAAGCTGCCTGGAAATACCTGGAATGGATGATGCAATACGAAACCCAGAAGACTCTGGTTGACGATCCAAACGCAGGTTTCGCCAGCGCCCGCCAGGATCTGCTTGAGTACCAGACCGAAGAACCCGGCACAAACAAATGGGCTGCATTGGAGTCGATTACTGGAGGTTGGGGCTCGGATGTTTGGACATACCCCGAATACGCCCAATTGCTGGACATCCAGCAGAACTATCTGAACCTGGCTTACATTGGCGAAATCTCCTGCCAGGAAGCCTTGGATCAGACTGCTCTGCTTCAGCAACGTATTCTGGACTCCAGTCCTAGTAACCCCAAGAATCAATAAGTTTTTTCAACACTCTAGCTGGTGGGAGAAAAACTTTCCCACCAGCTAGGGTTCGTATCGATCAATTTCTAACCCCAAGCTCTCAAATTTGCACCCTGGCCCGCCAGTTACTCCGGACGTGCTAAGGGGGCAAAATTTTTCCGCGCAAGCCAGGAATTTTTCTATATAGCCTTGCGAAGGTTCATGGACGTTTCTCGGTTAGGATACCAAGTGAAATCACGGTACATAAATGAAAATAAAAATGATTTCGTAACCTTCGCAAGGGTTAAATTGAGATTTGCACTTAGGGAAAAGAATCAATAAATGTTTTATTGTCTTAAAGCGCTCAAAGAACTCACTAAAGCCATGTTTTCGAAAATAGGAGGCAAAAATGGCTAATAAAGGCAAAGTAAAAGTCGGTATTATTGGCTCTCAGTTTCAAGCCGACATCCATGCCGCGTCCTTCCAGATCATGCCGGAAGAGGCCGAGGTGGTGGCGGTGGCTTCACCCACGCCCGGACACGCAGCAGAATTGGCTGAACGCTACGACATACCCCGCGTCTTCCTGGACTACCGTGAGATGTTGAAAGAAAAAGATATCGAGATGGTCACGATAACCTCGCCGAACAAGCTGCACTGCCAGATGACCCTCGATATCGCTAACGCCGGCAAGCATGTGGTTTGCGAGAAACCGCTCTGTATGACCCTTGAAGAAGCAGACCTGATGGTCGAAACCTGCAACAAACAAGGTGTGCTTTTTATGTACGCGGAGGAGTTATTCTTCACCCCAAAGTATGTTAAAGCCAAAGAGATGGCCGACCAGGGCGCCTTTGGTGATGTTTACCTTGTGAAACAAAGCGAAAAACATTTCGGCCCGCACGCACCGTGGTTCTGGGACGTGGACCAATCCGGCGGAGGGGTCTTCATGGATATGGGCTGCCACGGGATCGCTTTTTGTTACTGGTTTTTAGACCGCCCAAAGATCAAGAGCATAACTGCCCAAATGGGCACTTACGTGCACGGCGAGATTACCAGGGGAGAGGACAATACTTTTTGTTTCATCGAGTTCGAGAATGGTGCTATCGGCATGGTAGAAGATAGTTGGGCGCGACATGGCGGTATGGATGATCGCATCGAGGTTTTTGGGGACAAAGGTTTGACTTATGCCAACCTGCACATGGGCAATGCCCTGGCCACATTTAGCGAGCCAGGCTACGGCTACGCGGTAGAAAAAGCACCTTCCACCCAAGGCTGGACCTATCCTGTGTTTGAAGAGCTTTGGAACTATGGCTTCCCCCAAGAGATGCACCACTTTGCCCGCTGCGTGCGTGGTAAAGACTCACCCCAAGCCACCGGTGAAGATGGTCGCGTCGTCCAGCAGGCACTTTTAGCCGGCTACCAATCAGCGGGCAGCGGTCAAAAAGTTGAGTTTCCTTTCCGGCCAGAAGGAGTTGAGAAGCCCATCGACCTGTGGTTTAACCCGTTGACTAAGTGATCGTGTGGTGACTTCGCCCTCACCGCTGCTTTTAGACATCCTTGCACAGCCTGAAGCGTTAACCAGGATAGTAAATTATCAGAGCACTGACGGGCTGATGGTGCTGAGGCAGGCAGCCCACGAGCTTAGACGGGCACGCCAGGTGGTTTTCGGTGCAATTGGGGCGTCTTATAACGCCTGCATTCCCACCATCAACTACCTGGCGGCCCATGCCATCCCGACACAACTCGTCGATGCGGCTGAATTGCTGCATTACACGCTAGGAGTCTTCCCGCGCGGTACACTATTTGTGCTCGTATCCCAGTCGGGAGAATCCATCGAAATTAAAAAGTTAATCCCAAAGATCAAAGAGCGGGATGGCCGCATCATTGGCATTACCAACAAACCCCAGAGCTCCCTGGCGCGAGAGGCGCATATCCATTTGCTGATCAATAGTCCGGCAGACCATTCAGTGGCTATACAGACCTTCTCTGGTAGTTTGCTGGTGCTTTACCTCCTGGGAATTTGCGTTTTCACAGGAGGTATCGAAAACCATCTGCCCCAGCTTGACTCAGTCATTCAAGAAGCTGACCAGACAATTAAGCAATATAAGAACGCAAGCCTTGATTGGCTGCCTTTTTTGCGGGACGCCGGTGTATTCTACCTGTTGGCGAGAGGCAGCTCTATGGCAACGGCTCTAGAGGGTGCTTTGATATTCAACGAAGTGGCTAAAATCCCGGCAGTCGCCATGGGGGCTGGCGCTTTCCGGCATGGGTCGGTTGAGGTGGTCGATAATAGTTTCCACGGTTTTATTTTCGCGCCGGATGATATCACCCGCCAACTTAACACTGGCTTGGCAGAGAACCTGGCTGAATTTGGTGGGCAGGTAAGGATTATCGGTCCTGCCAACTCTTTGAGCAACCAGCCCCGCTTAGAATGGTGGCATATTCCATCCGTATCACCTTTCTTGGCTCCAATCTTGGAGATCCTCCCAATTCAATTAGCGACCTACCAATTAGCTGAGTGCAAAGGCATTACACCAGGCGTCTTCCGCTATATTGGACCCGTCAACAAAAACGAGATCCTGTTCACCCGCGTCAAGG
>DAOVXM010000452.1 GCA_030636125.1 Chloroflexota bacterium
AATAATGGCGTTGCTGGAAGTAGACAATCTCAAGGCAGGCTATGGTGAGGGACCGGATATCATCAAAGGTCTGTCTGTGGATATCGAACAAGGCAAGACCTACTGTATTATCGGCCCTAATGGTGCTGGGAAATCTACACTGTTGAGGGCTATCTGTGGTTTACTGCACCCCAGAAAGGGAAGCGTGACTTTCAAGGGTGAGGTTCTGAACAAATTGCGAACCGATGAAATCCTGAGAAGAGGGATCAGCTTCGTGCCCCAGGATCGCAGCTTGTTTCCCGATATGACCGTAAAAGAGAATTTGCGCATGGGTGGTTATATATTAGAGAGCCGTAAAGAGTTGGAAGACAGGATCGATGAGGTCCTGGTGATGTTCCCAATCTTAAAAGAACGCAGCTCACAACAAGCCAAGACACTTTCGGGTGGTCAACAGCAGATGTTAGCCATCGGGAGGGCACTCGTGCTACGGCCAGAAGTGATCATGCTCGATGAGCCATCTCTTGGGTTAGCTCCCAAGATCGCTCAATACATTTTCGACAATATCGCCCAATTAAAAGATACTGGCATGACCATTATATTGGTAGAACAAAATGCACGTAAAGGTTTGGAATATGCAGACTGGGGTTGTGTCCTGGACCTGGGAATAAACCGGTTTGAGGGTCCGGCGGACACCATCCTCAATGACCCACGTATCCAGGAGCTGTACTTGGGCCGTCAAAAACAAAGCCGTCAGGAGAAAGCGGTATGAATCAGTTTGTGCAGGTACTTTTATTTGGGATGACTTTGGGAGGGGTTTATGCCTTGATGGCTTCCGGCCTCACGCTCGTCTTTGGCGTGATGAGGATTGTGAATATTGCCCATGCGGCGTTCATGATCATAGCAGCTTATATCGCCTTCTTTGCCTTCACGATCTATAATATTGACCCTATCATCTCTATCTTTATCACCATGCCGGTCATGTTTTTTGTAGGAATTATTGTATATAAACTGTTTTTTGCCCGGATCAAGGGGGCTGCCCGCTCGGGAGAATTGACCGTTTTACTCACCTTTGCCCTGGCGATTATGGTTGAGGGGATATTAGGTTACTTTTTTAGTAATATCTATCGCTCTGCCAATCCATCTTATGCAACTGAGGCTTTATATTTCGGTCCCTACTTCTTGTCGGCGGGTCAGTTCTACGCTACCCTTTTGAGCATAGGTCTGATTGTTCTTCTATGGGCATACCTCAAATACACCCGTACCGGATACGCTATCCGAGCCACGATGCAGAATATATCTGCAGCCCAGGTGGTTGGCGTGAATGTCGAGCGTATGTCCATGTTTGCCTTTGGGATTGGAATGGCCCTGGCAGGTGCCTCAGGATCCATGATGTCCTTTCTTTTCACCTTCTATCCTGGTAAACATTGGGAGTGGATCGCCATTTTGTTAGCCTTGATCGTCCTGGGAGGTATGGGGAGTTTAGTAGGTGCATTGGCCGGTGCATTTATTTTAGCGATCTCTTCGTCAATTATCGGCTATTACTTCGGTCCTACCTGGTCACCGATAACCTTTTTCTTGGCTTTATTCGTCATACTTCTGATTAGACCCCAGGGGCTATTTGGTAAAAAGGTGGAGGCGTGAATGGCTGAAACGCTAGCTTCAAAAGATATAAAACAGGTAAGCAGCACAGATTCCTTGAGAACGCCCTCCAGGCGACAAAAGGGTTTCCTGGGTGTCTTACTCCTATCCCTGCTCTTGTTTCCTCTCTTACAGTTTGTTGTGGGTGGATTAAATTATTGGCTGCATATGCTCCTGTATACTTTTATGTATATTGCTATGGCTTCTAGCTGGAACATTATCGGTGGTTACGCAGGGTACACGTCATTAGGTCATAACGTCTTCTTCGCGGTTGGGGGTTACTTCACTGGCGTATTATTGGTGTATTTCGATGTCTCGCCTTTCCTCACTGCCCCCTTGGCAGGCTTGGTGGCTATGGCGGTTGGTCTACTGGTGGGCCTGATCAGCTTACGCACTCGTGGACCGGCATTTATCATCTCTACCATCGCCATGGTTATGCTGGTCAAGATCATCTTTGATAACTGGGATTATATCGGTGGGACAAACGGCATGAGCATGCCATTACTCCGGATACCCTTAGATGTGGTGAAATTCCCCTTCTACTACTACATGCTGCTTATCGGCATGGGAGCAGTCTACATTTCTTATCGCATCCGACACTCCAAGTTCGGTCTGGGATTAAGAGCCATTTCACAAGACGAGATCAAAGCCGAGGTGGCTGGCATACCAACTAGAAATTATAAAATCCTGGCCTTTGCCATTAGCGGACTCTGTGTGGGTATGGCTGGCGGGATTTGGGGCTATTATCTGACATATCTAAGGCCAAATATTTTCCTCATCATTCTTGTCGCCGCACAATTGGTATTGATGACCGTTTTGGGTGGTAAAGGCACCGTAGCTGGTCCAGTGGTAGGTGCTACGCTCTTTATCGCCGTAAACGAGTTTTTCGTGGCTAATCTGGGCTTTACAGAATTGAACATTGTGGCGACTGGACTGCTATTAGCACTAGTATTGATTTTCTTCCCCAAAGGGATCGTAGGTACGCTTAAAGAGCGCAGGCGTCTACCCGCCTTTCTGGATTGGGATTAAAGGATCAACCCAATGAAATCCAATCTCGCCAGACTTCGCCCAAAATTAGAGACTGCCTTTGAATTCTCTCAAGCGCAGGTTCGTTACCTGATCGCGACCTATCCAGACCTCTTCCCAATTTATACCGAGGGAGGCCATTGGCAACCGGCCGGCGAGTCCTGGACGAACTGGTGCGAGGGCTTCCCAGGCGGCATGATGTGGATCTTTCACGCCCGTACTGGCGACCCATGGTGGCGGGAGCAGGCAGAACATTACTCCCGGCTGATCGAAGAGCGCCAGACCGACCGCAGCGTTCACGACCTGGGTTTCTTATTCTGGTCAACCTGGAAACGCTGGTATGACCTGACCGGCGATGAGGCGATTAACCAAGTCGTTATTACCGCCGGACAGACCATGGGCTTACGCTTTATGGAGAAGGGCAAGTACCTGCGCTCCTTTGTGGCTCCAGAGTCGTTATTCATCGACATTATGATGAACGTCGGCATCGTTTTCTACGCTGCTCAGGTTACAGGCGATGCAAATTTACTGAATAAGGCACACCAACACTGCCTGACCACGCGCCGCTACATCGTGCGCGGC
>DAOVXM010000063.1 GCA_030636125.1 Chloroflexota bacterium
GAGCACTGTTGGAGAGTTTTTTAGGTTCTGTGGACCCCAACGCATAGCAGCTACCGCGCGGCGTGCTTGCCAGCGGCCAAGTTTAAGCCAATGCTTCGCCGTGTAAAATGCATTCATAAAAGTTTCAAAGGCAGAGATGTGGGAGTAATATTGCTGAAATGCGGAGTTATTTGTGAGAGCAGGTGGTAATCATTCACATCGATAGCCATACTATCGTATGGGACTTGTGGGCTGCGGGATGCGGCTTAGCCAGACCAATTCTTTCTTTTGCAGCAAGGAGATTACCTCCCACACAGCCTGGAAAGATGTATTGAGTTCATAAGCGATATCCGCAACGGTATGTTCACCATCACAACGTTCCATAATCTCGAATAATCGCCGGTGACCATCAGGGTTAACTCGGTAGTCGATCCAAATGCCGTATCCGGAGCAGAAAATCTCCCCCTTAAAATTGTTTACTACATAATGGTTGTGCTCCCAGGCTTTAATTATCCCCAGGACGACATCCACCGATGCTTCCAATCTTTCTTTGGAGACAACCGCGGGAGTGTCGAGACTGGAATGATACTCGGGGAATGGTGGTCGACCGGTGTCTTTTGGAGCTTCCACGCGTGAAAGAGAGAGCATCGGCACGCGTACACCCGGGGCGTTGAATTGGAGTTCATCGTTGTCGATGATGGTGCGGTAAGCTCCCAGGTATCCCTCGGGATCGAGACCGCGCAGGGCAGTTGTCAAGCAGCGGTCAGCCTGGCTTTCGGGCTGGAAGGAGCCTTGTAAAGCGTGAGGAGAGTCATTACCTAATATCTCTAGAAATAAGCCACCGGTCATGTAAGGGATCAAGTGCTCGTTGTGGCTTAGGTAAGCCACGGAGCCAATCGTCTCTGGCAGGATCAGCACGCGATAGGTGTAATACAATCTGTCTCCGGCGGTGGAGAGTGCCTCATTATCCAGCTTTGTAGATGTAGTATTCAGTAATGAGCGAGCTGTGTCAATGCCGACGATGACGCCCGTGAGGTCGTCGTTTACCATCGCTGAATGACACAGATGTGCAACGATAACAAAGGTCTCTTCACTGTCGCCGGGGATAACTATCTCGCCCACCTTTAGAGTGCCAGGTTCAAAACTGGTTCGGATGACTACCCTGTATTCATTAGCGGTCAATGAATCACGTAACGTCTTAGAAGCACATAATCCCCAATCGCGTTCATAGTATTTAAAAACGAAGGGAATCGCGTTCGGCAAGTGAGGGTGGACATGTAGGTGTTGCAATAACTGCTCGCGCTTGACCACGCCCTCAAATGGTAACGAGTATGAAACGACGTGCAGTGGGTGATCCTCATAATCCAATAAACGGCGTCCATCCAGGGTTTCAAGGAAGGCTTCATGGCAAGTCCATTTTTCAGGCACCTGCCAGGTCCAGCACGACTCGCCAGTAGCATACTCATGGATGGTCATCGGTACTTCTTCGGCTAGCCTGGTTAGAGCACGGTCAAAATCATCAGAGACGATATCGCGCTTGAGAAACCAGAGCTCCTGGATGAGGTCGATCATGGATGTCATAGATTTTTTACCGCAGCCTGAGTATTTACGAGTTTTTTATATTGCCGCTTGGGTTGGTCTATCCTGTACTTAACTTGGCCGGTTGATTACCAGTGACCAGGGGTCATCTGCTAGAAGTTCATCTAGAGTTGTGACGAAATTGGTTAGTTGGCATAGGGCGATCTTCCCATAGTTGAGTGGCACAGAATGCCATTGTCCGCGAGCTTGTAAAACATCCTGAACTGGATAAAGTCGGATGTGTGGGTCGAGCTCTAAGTCACGAACAAACATGCGGTAGGTCCGGGTTTGCCAACCGGCAGGTGTGTGAATTTGTTCTGTGAAATCTTTCCAGTAACGGTAGGGAACATTGGCACGTTGCTCGCTATAATGCAGCATGGAAACAGCCTGAATATCGGCGCCAAGCAGAAGCAGCTTGAAATCTAAATCAAGCATACGCTCGAAGGCTGAGCCGGGATCGAAGGCGGAAAGCGTGTCTCGCCCGGCTAAATCGTCGGCGCAGCGACCGATGGCTGCCAGGGATTGCATTGGGTGTGGCGTTCGACGTGCTTCAGGCAGTTGGCGTACATATTCGGAGAAAGAACCCATACCTTCGGAGGGAGTTGTTTGGGGGTCATAGGGTTCTCCGCGAGCAAAACCGAAATTGAATGTGGGAACAGCAAGTGTATTGAGGATGAGTTGGTTGCTGGCTGTTTGTGAATACTGACTAATTTCCAAGACTTCGCATAAGGATTCGTAATACATAGCCACCCCGCCAACAGGTCGCCCGAGGAACTGGATCGCCGAGTGCACCAGTAATCCATCTCCAGGACTCACACCTACGGCTTTGAGAGTGCTGCACACCTGTTCTTTTTTAACTTCACGCATCGTTATGTTATTTGCACCCTTATTTTTTTCTTCTTCGATATACTCGTCCCATAGTAGACGCACTAACCGGAATTCCAGTTTGAAGCCCATGCGCTCATATAATCTCCAACTGGCCTCGTTATCTTTGAGTATTTGGACTTCAATAGAGTGAGCGCCCTGCTCACGCATCCAGTCCATGGCAATCCGCGAGAGTTTTTCTCCTATACCCATATGGCGGGCGTTGGTGTCAATCCATATGTCGCTGATTTCCCCTACCATTACGCCACCCATATAAGCCGGTACGCGCTTTAGACGGCACAATATGTAACCGACCACCTTTTCGTCGATCTCGGCGACGAAGATATTGCTGAAACGACCTAAGGTGCGTTTGAATGAGTCCAGCCACAGTTGCCCCACGTTTTCAGGGCGCGGCAGCCGGTATCCCACTTGATAGAAATGCTTGTTTAGTTGAGTGTACATCCCCATCAAGATAGGAAAATCATCTTCTGTCGCTAATCGGTAGGTGACTTCGCTCATAGATAATACTCCTTTGAGGATTATGCAATCGGCGGAAAGTAATTAGAAATCATCCGAAGCCTTCACCTGCCGATTGCTGCAACCTGCGGATTGCATGTGATTGGCGGTTGCGTGATCAGTTTTATTTTTGAATTTATACCGCCAATCAAAATATAGCTTTGGTCTTAAGGCCAGATCTGCTGCACGGCAGGGGCCACTCTTTGGGGTCAAGTCCATACTGGGCCAGGAATGCCAACGCCATACGCTCTAAGCCAAAAGCCGCGCAGCCAGTGTGGGCTGGGGAGCCGTCCGCTAAGGTCATATTGAGCTGGCGACCGAAGAAATCTTGGTGGTAGTTGTACGAGCCAACCGCCAAGGTAGACTCTTTGAAGGGCAGACTGGCGCGTATTTCGTATTTCAGTTGGAAAGCGCTCTGGAAAGCAACCTGTTTGCGGAATTCGCCAATGAAGAAGGGGTCGTTAGCACTTTCGACATGGTAAGCTAACCCGATTTCTTCTAAGACACGGCGCATGCGTTGACGGGCCAATTCGCGGTTTTCAAGTACGAATTCCTTAGAACCGACGAAGATAACCTCTCGCATGGTGAAGTTCCACAGCCGTTCCAGCGAGGTCAGGTTGATAGCCTCATAGCGGAAGCAGTTACCCACGGCGGTTGCGATCACTTGTCCATTGGGTAGGGGTTGGTCTGCCAGTGAAAAGTATAAGTGATAGCACACGGCTGGTGAGAGAAGGGTTTGCGTTTGAGCAAAGGAGTCCTGCGATGTTTTCAACTCGCCGTACTCATTACAGGCAGCATGCTGAGCAAAGTGGTCGATGACGTCTAAGTCCTCGCGTAGATGCGTGGCGAAAGTCAGGGAGTGCGGGAAGGCGCTAAAATAGTTTACCCGTTCCATATAGCGAGCTGGAATCAATGTGGGAAAACGATGCGGTGCGGCTTCAAAAGAGTTGGCCAGTTCTAAGAATCGGCTCTCAAAGTATTCAATGAGGGTTGTGATCAATGGACCTAGGGCAAAGATTCCCGTTGCTTCTTGACTTAGCTCACCGCGCGCCAGCAATTCCTCATGTGGGTCTAAGCTATAGGGTACTGGTCGATCCCGGAAATCTTCGAGAATCTGGATTTTGGGTTTAATGGCTCCCTTGACCATTGAAGTCACTACTCGTTGTACTTTCTCCTCAATCTCGTTTTGTGTATTTTTGTCAGCTTCTTGGGAGAGATGCAGTGTGATCTGCTCTCCCGTGTTAGCGACCTCGGTCTGGTTTATCCGTTCATCCACATAGGCGAGCTTGGCCTGGACCTCGCCGACCAGGTGTTCAGGGATGGTTATGGTAGGTGTGAGTTCAATTTTAGGCATGCCCGTTTTCCTTAAGATAGCTGCTAATAGCTGGGAGGCTGGTCAGTGTGGCAATTATATCGGCATCGATTTCGATACCGAATTGTTCTTCCAGGGACAGCATCACTTCCATATGGCCCATCGAATCCCATTGAGGAAGGTCACCAAATGCCAGGTCGGCGTTGACCTGTTCATTAGATACCTGTAATGCCTCGGCAAGTAATTTTTGGACACGTATGGAGAGTGTGGTGCTTTGATCTACGCTCATAACGATTGAAATCTCCTGATAATAATAGTTAACGCGATAAGCTGAGAGTGTATCACCGGACTTTTTATTATATTATCTTGGCCTTAATTCTTTTAGGCCCTAATCATTTCACGTAACACCTGTCTTTTTGATCTTACATACACCCACACTTTGATATTGTGGGTCCCAAATGCCCCAGGGCATGCCATTGTTTCCTGACTTAAGGTAGAACTTCGCTAGATTGTCGCGTAGCTCTGCGCAATCGCGCAGGGCGGCGAGAAGTTCATCGTAATCGTCATAGTTGGATGGCAACTCACTAGGCAAGTCGAAATAGCGCCGCAAGCTGGTATCGGTATAGCACCAACCGTGCGAAGGCTTGTGAAACCAATCCTGATCGCGAGCTGCGCCCAACGTTGCCAGTAAGGCACCACCTGGCTTGAGCACACGCATCATTTCAGCGACCACCGATTCCAGCTCTTCCGGCTGATTGTGCTCTAAGGCTGAAACAGCAACTATAGCGTCAATCGAATTATTTTCGACATCAGGCATATGCTTTAGGTCTTGGTTGTGAATCGTCACATTCCCTTTTGCACGACGCCAATCTGCCATACCTAACAGATCACGCGCCTGTGAAGAGATTGTTAGTTTGAGGTTGGATTGTGCGTTTAAATTATCCAAAAAAACCTGTGATGCTGGTGCTAGATCATCCTGGCGCGCTCCCCGTACGTTAAAACGTGAGCGAAAGCGTAATGGCAGGTTAGCGCGGCTGAAACGGTCTATACTGATCACTTTTGCTCCATGGTCGGCCAAATACCATTGCATGACACCAATGCCAGCACCTGCATCCATGATCCGTCTTCCATCGACCGGGCCCAATTGTGTAATCATCCAGGTCAAATCGAGTAAATAATGCCAACCGAAATCCAAACGCAGTGAACGTGCCAATTGTTTGAGCTCTGTCACAGTTTCACGGTGTTGGTCGAGTAGTGTTACGGGCAAGATTTCGATATTTTCTTGCATCAATCCTCTCTAAGGAAAGCGGGTCTATAATTCAGGCATCAAGAAGGACTTCTCCCTTAGAATCCCATCTTGGATAACTTGCATAGTGAGTGAGTTTTCCGGCAGGAGCTGTTTCCATGAGAACTGCTGCAATTTCACAAAACCCATCCGGGAGGCAGCTTCCAGATACTCGTTTAGCGGCAGGGATGTCCGGAAAAGCTGGTAATACAAAAAACGCCGGGCGTTGGGTTGGAACTCTGGCGGCATATGGATGGTTTTAACATTAAGGAAGGCTTCCACCTGATCGCGAAAGTCTCCTTGACTCTGGGGGAAAAAGACGATCGGATATTGAGTGTAACGCGCTTTGCCGCCGCATACCACAGCGCTCCCCAAGAGCGTTGCTTCCAGACCGATGGAAGAGTTGTAAACAATGACAAACTTCGAACGTTGGATCAGCTCATAGGAACTGATGTATTCTTGTGAGTCGATGAAAATTACATTTGGCAGTGTGTTTATCTTGTTTCGCAGCACCCAATCTCGCACGCTCTCATTGCTTTGTTTTGCTGTGCCTGGACGCATCTCATCAGGGTGCGCACGGATGACAAACAATGTTTCCGGGTGGGTCTGGATAATCTCAAGCACCAGGTCGAGCCAGGCAAACATGTGTGGAAAGAGCACATTCGCGTGCACCTGGCTGGTATCGTAGACCACATTGGTAAAGATCGGCACAATCTGGTGAAACTGATCAGCTTTTTGGATGAAGGCATCGTCCAGACTTTGCATTTCAGGCCAAAAGCGAATACCAGCCATCGTGAATTCACCCTGGAAGCGTTGTTCCAAATAAGCATCTAGTCTAGCGTTTTGCTCGGAAGTCAGTTCAAAATCGTCTGGTATCTTGATCGGATATGCGGTCGGTTCACCTTCGGTAAAAAAGGTTGATAGATGTTGAAAACCGACCTCGTGAGCTACCGATCGAATCCCCAACTGACGGGCAACCCAGCGCGCGCTTGCCTCTGGGTACATGATGCCGTTAAAGATGATCACGTTCTGCGGTTTGAGCTTATGCAGTAACGCAGCGTATTCTTGGGCGACGTTATGAGCTGATAAGATGTACTCGCGCAACAGGTAACGATTTGCATCATCGTTAGGCAGTGTATGGCGGCGCAACGCCCAACGGATCGATGGCAATACCAGGCGACCTAATGGAATGGGATCGTTGAAGCCAAGGCGGTCGTCGTGATATTGGAAAGCGCTTAGTGCCTCAACACTGAGGTCTGCCAGTGCTCCGGTCAGTTCAGGGTCCACCTTATAGGTGAAGTTGTGCATCTCAGCACCGGCATATAGGCGTTGAGATTGAGCCAAGCAGGACGCGCAAGGGGGCGCAGTGGTGTAGTCCGTGCGGCTTGTACCCAGCACACAATGACTCATGCCCTCATGGCAGACGAAATGTACCACCGGTATTCCAGCTAGGCGCAGGCTCCAGCCAACCAACAGTGAAAATGCTGCGTTCAGACTGAGACCGGTCAACCGCGCAGTGGCGTTGAAGATCACTACTGGAGGTTGGTCGGGCTGAGGTTGGGCGTGTTCCGCGACCTGGTGTGTTAACTGAGCGATGCGGTTTTGATGCTGCCAATTGTCAGTCCATTGACGGAGACGGGAGAAGGTGCTTTTACTATCCATTGCCGTTAGCTTGAAGATTGATGCTGGTAGATCTCCGGGTTAAGCAGGATGAAATTTAGACTTTAGAGCAATCAAGTTGTGGCGCTGGCTTTGAAGTAGGCTTCTGAGAGGCGCTGGATAGCGATCAAGAAACCTTCACCCTGGCGTTGGTGTCCACGCCAGATTTCAGGGATCATCGTGCCGTGATAGTCTCCGATGATGCGGAAGAACTGCACCCAGTCAATAGTGCCTTCGCCAATTTGCAACCCCTCACCATCCAGTCCGGCTCCGTCTGACAGGTGTAGATGACGAATATAAGGCAAAAGGACTTTTACCTGTTCGTCAAAATCTACATGGGCCCAGTTGCAATATAGTTTCGAATGGGAGGTGTCGAAGCACATATTCAGTCCCATCGAAGTGATGAAATCGCGTATTTCGTAGCTGTCCATAAAGGCATTTGTCAACCATTGACCGCCAAAATACCATGGATGTGGCGGCAGATTTTCTAGCAGCAACTCCACGCCTTCGAAATCCAGTTCATTCACCGAGCGGCGCAGGTTATCGTAGAGCTTATCACGCTGTTGTATGGGGTGATCCAGGCTCATCGCTCCCGGGTGGATGATCACTTTAGGCGTATCGACGAAATGTGGCGCTATCTCGCGGGTCAGGTTTATGGCCTTCTGCATTAATTTGAGAGATCCCAGGCGCTGGCCCTCATCTAATGAGCATAAGTCCACTAAAGTACGTTCCCAGAACTCCGGAGCATGCACAACCAACTTGATGTTATGGTTGCCGCCAGGGTAGTGCTCGTCCAGGTCTTGATCTGTAAAGTGGTATTCCAGCATGTGTGGCTTGTAAACCAGCATTTCCTCATAATCGCGGAACCGTACGGTAAATCCATACTCCATAGGTAAAGTGTGTTCATAGTCGAGGGCAATCGTAATGCCCAGGTCGCGCTCGAGAAAAGGCTCATCCTCTTCAATGACGCGTTCAGCTACTCGTCCGACCAATTCCGAGTAGTGTTGTGGAGAGATACCCAAAGCTGGACCCTTGACCGAGACCATGTCGGAGGTGATCGTTTCGCCGGGTTTGATGTTTCTGGTAGCGACCAGACTTTTACCTAACACTTCGCGGTTTAATATCTCACCACGCGAAATAAATTTTTCCTCGCCGGTCCCCAAGGCTTCTGTAACTTGCCGGATGTCGCGCACCATTTTTCCGAAGCCATGCGGCTCCAGGCTGGCAGCGTGGTCGGGACCATCCATTGTGCGGTCAAGAGTGATATGACGCTCAATAATGCTGGCTCCTAAAACAGAAGCCACAGTGGAGACAGCGATACCGCGTTCATGCCCCGAGTAGCCAACCGGGACATCAAAGCGGCGTAGTTGATCCATGAATCGTAAGTTGATATCTTCAAAGGCGGCCGGATAAGTGCTGTTGCAGTGCAGCAAGGCAAACTCAGCGCCACGTCCTTTGAGAAAATCGACTGTAAATTCGACTTCATCCATGTGAGACATGCCCGTGGATAAAATAAGCGGTTTCCCTTTTTTAGCTAGATGGGCGAGCAAAGGAATGTTGGTAAGATCGGCGGAAGCTACTTTATAGGCTGGTACACCTAACTCCTCTAAGAAGTTGGCGCTCTCTGGATCGAAGGCCGAGCACATAAAGGTAATCCCTGTATCACGGCAGTAATCCACGATTCTGTAGTAGGCTTCATTGGGCAACTCTACTCGTTGTAAGATCGGTAGGAGATAGCGCAGAGTCTTCTCACCAGCGTTGACATTTTCGAGATATTTTTTGGAATAGAGTTTATTCAGGTCGCGCTTTTGAAATTTAACTGCATCCGCACCAGCGGCAACGGAAGCATCGATCAGCTCAATGGCTAAATCAAGCAGACCATTGTGATTAACACCTATTTCGGCGATGATATACGAGGGGTGTCCATCACCGATTAGGCGGTCACCAATTTTTATTTCGGGCATTTGTGCCTCCACATGGAAGGGGTGAGTGTTTCTGGGCGTATATGTGATTGGTTGGCTTTCTAGTGTTCCGTCAAGTATCATTGTTTAGTAAGAATTCTATATGAACGCTCAATACCGGACACATTTAGCATCGAATAAATTAAAGGAGACTGGAATAGGTAAATGCTCATTGAGAAAATGGTCAAGGAGAGCAAGTCCCAATCGGAACAAACTCCAGTCACAACGGTCAGTGCGATGAATGATAGCAACCCAATCATCTCGATGAGCTATAACACCAAGATAAATGATCCACAGATAAGCCAAGCAAGCTGCTACCATCAATCGTGCTAGACGGTCAGGA
>DAOVXM010000314.1 GCA_030636125.1 Chloroflexota bacterium
CAGTTTTCCAGGGCGGGTGCACGATCGAGGCTGTGCAAGCCGTGTGCTGCCATGACTTACCCATCGACGTGCTGGATGGATTGGCCTCGTTATTGAACAAGAACCTGCTGCGTCACGAGGAGGGCCCGCAGGGCGAACCGCGTTTCACCATGCTGGAGACTATTCAAGAATATGGGCGTGAACGACTCCAGGAAAGCGGCTATGCGGAGGATACACACCACCGACATGCTGGGTATTACACTTCACTCGCGGAGCGAGCAGAACCATACACGCGTGGAGGACTTCACCAGTTGCGCTGGTTGCGGCGCCTGGAAACCGAGCACGAAAATATGCGCGCCATGTATGCATGGTCCATGCAGGGTGGCGACATCGAATTGGGATTACGGGTGGTGGGTGTGCTGGCTTTCTTCTGGTGGCGGCAAGGTCATTTCTCGGAGGGTGATAAGTGGACAACGCACGCTGTTGAAGCGAGCAGTGATGCGCATCCGACCGTGCGCGCCAATGTTTTGTTCGCAGCAGGATTTATGTCCATTTTCCATTCCCATCAGGAACGAAGCAAGCATATATTCCGCACGGCGCTGGCGTACTATCGGGACCTGGGGTCCCGGCGCGATATAGGCTGGACCCTTACCAATCTGAGCTTTCTGTCGTATGGACAGCCAGACGAGTACGAGCAAGCAGTGGCGGATTGCGAACAGAGCATAGCCCTGTTCCGAGAACTGGATGACAAACCCGGGATCGCTCAAGCGCTCACGATCCTGGGGTTAATTTCCAGCTTGCAGGGAGACCTGCCGCGCGCAAAGGAGGCTTACCAGGAATCTCTGAACATCGGGCGCGAAACGGGAGACAAGCTGCGCGAGGTAGTAATGCTGGGATATCTCGGACTTCTCGCTCTGCGGGAGGGTGACGCCGAACAGGCGCAGGCTATATATCAGCAGAGCCTGTCCCTGAGCGAAGTTATTGGGTATAAAGTTGGCATAGTGGAGGCTCTGGCAGGTCTGGCAGAGGCGGCCGAGTGCCTGGGTCAATTGAAGCGCGGCGCCCGGCTGTTTAGCGCGGCGGATGCGTTTTATGATATGCACGGCTTCGTCCTTCATACCATCTACATGCTGGAATACGAACGCAGCAGGGCCAGAGTGCGCGAGCAGCTCGATAGGGCGACGTTCGATACCCTCTGGGCGGAGGGGCGGGCAATGAGCCTAAAGGAGGCTATCGCGTATGCACTGGAAGAGTCTGCCTCCGAGCGCCATGCTGCGACCGTGATGCAACCTGAGAAGTAAACCAATAACTAATTTAAAAAAAACACCCTCTTAGGTGCTTATTGGATTCTCATCCAAGCAGGGTTGGGATTCGAGGCTGCGGGTGCCTGTGATTTCGGCATGCTGGCCATCCGATGAGCTGAAGGGCGGCCCTTTACGGCACCACCTGGACCACGAAAATCAACTCGTCGCCCTGGTAACTCCCTGTGACTTCCCAACATCCCTGGGTCGGAATCTCGACTCCGGTGAGTATGGCCGACCCGAACTCGGGGGTGTAGGCGTTGGTGGCTTCCGAGCTCTCGAATATTGGAGCGGAGCCATCCAATCGCCGGGCTGTCACCTTAAACTCTGGCAGCGGTTCGGCCTGCCAGTCGTAGTCCTTATTCCACCAAAAGACTTTCTGGCTATAATGGCCATCACCCTCTTCGTGGTCGTGGTACGGCAGCCCCGACCAGGTCCCCTCCACACCCAGCATTGTCCACAAAGCATCCGTACCGTACCAGAATTCGCCTTTGTAAGGAACTTCTGGCGGATAGGGCAAGGGTGGTATGAAATGCGGTTCTTGAGACTGCGTGACCGGACAGCTCTCCTTGGGATCAGTGGATAAAGCGTTGTGAGGTGACGAGCTAGGATCCTTCACGAGAAAGGCGATCAATGCTTGAATCTCTTCATCTGTTAACTCGAGATTCGGCATGGAGGTGTTCGGTTTGACTTCTGTGGGATCAGCCAGCCACATTCTCAAGAACTCAGGGCTGTTTGAGTAGTGGGATAAATCCGGTGCGCTCCCATCTGGTCCTGAAATTCCACTAATGACTTTGTATTTCGAGTGGACATCAGCGTGCGTGTGACAAGTGATGCACCCTTTGGCCAGGAATAGCGCTTCCCCCCTTTCAATTGGGGAGAGTGAAGGAGGATCTTCTAATGCTAAATTTGGGGGTTGGTTCTCCGCCAGTGCGAATCCCCCTCCTGTAAAGAGCAGAGCGACGATCAACAAGAGGACCGCCCCTCTGGTCCTTTTACTCATGAACAACAAGGATGCGGCTGCTGCAGCAGTCAGGCCAAACCCGACGAGCCAAGTTTTTGGAGGGAGATTTGAGCTTGCTTTCTCCTGCTGGGCCGGGGCTGATTTTACTGCCAGCGGCGGCATTGGCTGTTCCATCGTGAACGCTCGAATGGACCAATTCCAGGTACCTGCCTGGGGAAAGTTAATCCTTGCCACATAACGACCAGCCGCACCTTTTGGCTGGGCATCTACGCGGAAGGAATTATGGGTCTCTGCATGGGTCGCAACGACATTTGGGGCCAGGTCAGTCATAGGGCTGATACCATGTTGTCGGACCATGAACCCAATTTCTAAAGTCTGGCCGACGTTGACGTTATCAGGCAAGTGATCCAGGGTGATCGTTGCCCAGCCCCCGGCCACGACAGGCATCACCGATAAGATGGCCAAACCTAATATAAATACTATGATTAGAATTGGTTTTGTGTTCATTTTGATGTCTCCATACCATTAATTGATTATCATTTCAGCGATTCAGCCACCTTCACTGCCTCCTCCAGGGGCAGATCGGACTCCAAGCGATGAGTAATTCCGTCTTGCTCCCAAATCAGGATGTTTCCCTCAATCACCAGAGGAACACCCTGATACATGCTTCCACCTAAATGGAGGAAATGCAGCCCCTCCGTCCATAACGCCCGCTGGCCGTTGACGGCTGTCTCCTCGATCACAAGCGGCAGACCTTTTTCGGCAAAAGTGCCCGGTCCCATCAGGAGCAGGTCGAGGCGGATGAGGTCTGATTCAGAGGGGTCCATCCAAACCAGCAATACGGCCTGCCCCCCCAGGTCCTGCAGGAAAACCCGGTCCGGTTCCCCCAGGTCTGAAGGATATGTTGGCAACTGGATGGGGAAGTTCAGTTCGCGTTTGGCCTCGGCAAGCGTGGTCTCTCCAGCCAGGTCTACGATCGAGGGATAGGGGCGAGGGGTGTCGGTGGGGATCAATCCGCCCGGCCCACTGGCCAGGGGGGGTGACTGGGTACCTTCATGCATAGCAGTTGGCGGGGATTCAGTAAGGAAGATGCGGATGGCGCCGATTTGGAGGTACTCTAAAACCTGGGCACGCACGCTCGGGACAGCCATCAAGGTCGCCAGCAGCAGCAAGAGGGCCACGACCCCCCAGGCCAGCCGCGGGTGGAGACGCTGCGCGGGTCTCACCTCCCCCTCGATACTTCGGGTGACCGCGTCGGCAATATCGGGGGTTTGTGGGTATTGGAATTCCTGGCTCCACTTGCGAAGCTGTTCTTCCCGGAATTCCGGGCGGTTGGCATCCATCAAGTATCATCCTCTCTCAGTATTGGGAAGTCTCGGGTGATGACGGCTTCTAGTCTTATCAAACTGCGGTGCAGGCGGGATTTCACCGTCCCTGGCGCGATCTCGAGTGCTGTGGCGGTTTCCTCGACCGATAGATCCAGGAAATACCGTAAATAAATCACTTCTTGATCCGCCTGCCGCAGCCGTCTCACGGCTGCCCACAGTGTCCTGCTTTTTTCTAGTTGGGTGCTGGCCTCTTCGGCGACATTTCTCTTTTCGTCGATTTCTCTCCGTCCGAACCGGGTCAGCGCAGCCCAGTAGCGCCCGGATGCCCGGCGCTGGTTGCGCGACAGGTTCGTGGCGATCCGCAGCAGCCAGGGTTTCAACGGGCGGTGCTCATCGAAACTATCCAGCGACCGAAAGGCACGCATGAAGGTCTCCTGGGCAATATCTTTTGCATCGTCGGGATCGCCCAGGATCAGATAGGCTAGGCGGAAGATCGCTTCCTGGTGTTCACCGACCAGTGTAATCCACACCGCCTGATCTCCCTGGCGTGCCCGCTTGATAAGATCAATTACTTCCAATAGACTCCTCTCCGGAGAGGTCTCTCTATTCTTATATACACCTGTCAGCAGGTTTGGGTTCCCTAAAAGGGGTGGTTCGTATCAAAGCAACTCGTTGCAGTCATCGCCAACTTTGTCCAGGATTCGTCGCAGATTTTTGGGCTAGGTCCGTCTCCACGGTTGAAGCTGACCGGGGCTGCGGGTGTGTACGTCCACCTGCGCACGCCCTCAGACAAAGGAGCAGAAATCTGTTCAACACGATCTTCACCGGTCAGCAGTTCG
>DAOVXM010000105.1 GCA_030636125.1 Chloroflexota bacterium
ATTTTGCTGTGCTGCGGAAAGTTGAGTCTGCAAACGCGCCCGGGTTAAATTGTCTTCTGGTTTGTTTTGATAAGGTGCAAATTTTTCTTTTGCCTGGTCAAGTTCATCTCGAACAAGGACAACCATGGCTTCAGCTTCGTCAATATAACTTTGACTGGCCGGAGATTGGGCCCACCTCAAGTTCCGTTCGGCGTTATCGACGGCTTTTTCTGCGTTGGCGATATCCTCCAGAGCTCTGGCTTGGGCTAACTCGGGATTTTGTGCATCCTCCAACGCTTGTTGTGCTTCTTCAACCGCTTGCAGGGCGCGAGCTTGCTGGAGTTGTGAGTTCAATAAATCATCCAATGCTTTTTGTGAGCTGACCAGGTCAGCCTGAGCCAAGATGATGTTTTGTGGCAAGGAGGTTTGTTCCAGGGTCGCAAGTACCTGGTCTGTGGATACATGTTCTCCAAGGGCCGTTTTTACTTCGCCAACAGTACCTGAGGTTTGCCAGGCCAGATGAGCTGTTTGGTTGGCACTCACAATGCCTGTGGCGCCTACAGTGGCAGTCAAGTTAGCGCGTTCCGCTAGTACTGTTTGTAAATCGGCCGAGGCTGCTGCTTGCCGTTGGCTGCGGAAACGGCTTACCAGGAAGTATCCGCCAACCAACACCAGGATAATAATGCCGCCGATAATAAGCCATCTTTTCATGTAATTTCTCCAACTATTATTTGCTACTTAGGGGGGTAATGCCGAAAAAGGCTGTTTATACCCTCCCTTTACTCACCGATGAATGAAGGGTGTTCAAAACCCGCTCCCCTTTCAGGGAGACTGCTGGGCGGGTTCAGCACAATCTTTTCTCCGGGCTGCAAATTGCTCTCCAGCACCTGGCTATCGATGTCGGATGATTCTCCCAAAACGACCTCTATAGGTGTTAATTGTCCATCCTGCAAGATGTAAACAACGCGTTGTCCTTCGTATATACGTATAGCGCGGCTTGGCACCAGCAGCACATCCTCGATTTCATCGACTACAAAAGTGATCGCACTGGTCATGCCCGGTTTGATTTGCTCATCAGCATCGCTGATCTCAACCTGTACAGTGAAGTTTGTCACGCCTGCCTGTACTTCTCCTACTGGAGGCACTTCGAGCACCTTTCCGTGATATTCTTTAGCCAATATCGAGTCAAAGGTGAAGATCACCGGCTGATTCTGCCGGATATGATTGATGTCCACCTCGGAAACCTGGACATCCACGATCAGGGTGGAGAGATCATCCAGGTGGAATGCCGGTGTGCCGGGAGTGACCTGGTCACCAGGCTGGCTGACCACTTCGGTGATCGTGCCGTCGAAGGGCGCGGTGATGCGAACCTGATCCAGGGTGGCTCGAGCGGCAGCGACCCGGGCTTCGGCCGCAGCGATGTCGTTGGGGTCTGGTCCGTCTTGCAGTCGCTTCCATTCGCGCTGGGCATCGTCCAACTGTGCCTGCAACAGGGCAATCTCAGCCTGGGATGACCCGTCTTTCTCCCGCTCCCATTCGCGTTCAGCCCCCGCCAATTGAGCCTGGGTTAATGCCAACGCAGCCTCTGCTAATGCCACATCGTTAGGATTGGGTGGTTCCAGTAAGTCGTTGTACTTCTCAACTGCATCCTCGTAGGACCTTCGATCCCTGACGAGCTTCGACTCAAGGTTCTCCAGGATATCGTTGTAGAATTCTCGACTTTCAAAGAATATATAATCTTCCTCAGGTTTCTTCAGCTTCTTCTCAATACGCGCTATCTGGTCCTTGGTATTGTTGAGCACGTTTTCTGCCAGCAGCATGTTGGCGTAAGTTTGGTCTTTAGCAGCCTGCGAGACCGGGGTTTGGAGGATGTCTAAGGTGCGTTGGGCATCATCGACGGTCTTTTGGGCGGTGGCGATGGCTTCCCGCGTATTGGCCTGGGTCAGCTCGGGGTTGAGAGCGTCCTCAAGGGCTTGCTGGGCGTCTTCAACCGCCTTCTGTGCCTGGGCTTGCTGTGTCTGGGAGTAGAGCAGGTCATCCAGAGCTCTTTGGGCGTCGATCAGGTCTGCTTGAGCCAGAATGTTGTGTTGGGGGAGGGAAGTCTCTTCCAGGCTGGCCAGCACCTGACCTGTGGAGACCTGCTCACCAACTTCGACCTCCACTTCTCCGACGGTACCGGAGGTCTGCCAGGACAGGGAGGCGTTCTGGTTCGAGCGCACCGTGCCCGTGGCGCCGATGGTGGCGACTAGCGAGCCTGTTTCCGCGACGACGGTCTCAAGGCCTGCGCTAGCCGCTTGGGCGCCTTGTCTAGTGCTATAAGCGTTATAGGTAAAATACCCGCCGACAAGAACGATGAGTGCAACTGCTATAGTAATGACTCTCTTCATTGTTAACTCTTTCTTACTTCTGATTGGTGCTGTACGTTTTATTCAAAGCGCAATGCCTCGACCGGTTGCAGGTTGGCAGCGCGGTTGGCAGGATACAAACCAAAGAAGATACCTACTGCTGCCGAGAATACTGTCGCCAGTAATATGGAATCTAGACTTATCACCGCGTTGATGGGTGTTCCACTACCAGCGGAGAGTATTCCAACCAGTGCTGAGATGCCCCAACCGAGAAGAATCCCCAGAAATCCGCCAACCAGGCTGAGGATGGAGGACTCCGTTAGAAACTGGGTCAGAATGTCCATCTTGCGGGCGCCTAGTGCCTTACGCAGGCCAATCTCTTTGGTGCGTTCGATCACTGAGACCAGCATGATGTTCATGATCCCAATACCGCCAACTAACAGCGAGATACCTGCCACACCACCCAGGAAAATGGTCAGCACTCCGGTGATGGTCGAGGCGAGATCCAAAAAGGACTGTTGGCTGATGATGGAAAAGTCATCCGCATCGCCTATGGAAATTTGATGGCGTGTCTGCAGGATTTGGGTTACTTCATCCTGCGCCTGCGTAATTACATCCGAGTTCGCGGCCTGGACCGTAATCATATCGACTTGATCCCGAGTCGAGCGGTGATGGAGGCGTACCTGGGCGGTGGTCAGTGGGATCAAAACCTGGTCATCTGCGCTGCCAAAACCCGAGCCGCCCTGCTCTTCCAATACACCGATCACACGGAACGGTTGGCCTTCAATGCGCACGGTTTCGCCCACCAGTCCCTCGGTGCGGTTAAACAACTCTTCGGCCACATTGATTCCCAGGAGCACGACAGAAGATAACCCATTCAGGTGGGTATCGTTGATAAATTCGCCTTCAGCCAGGTTTGTGTTCTGCACGACGGCATATTCTGGGGTCACACCAACCACGCTGGTTGAAGAACTTTCTCCCCCAAAGGTGACCTCACCCGGTCCCTGTATGCTGGCCGATACACTGGCGACTGCAGGAGCCTGGAAGGGGTCTCCAATAGCTTCAGCATCGCTCAGGGTGAGAGGTTTGGGGTTGCTGACATCTTCATCTCCTCCGGAGGTGATGAATAGTAAGTTGGTGCCGATCCCTTCGATCTCGCCGACGATAGATTGTTCAGTCCCATTGCCGATAGCCAGCATGGCGATCACCGAGGCTACGCCGATCACAATGCCCAGCATAGTCAGCGCGGAGCGAAGTTTGTTGGACGTTATGCTTTCTATTGCTTCGATAATTGATTTCCATATGTTCATGATTTGCCTCTATTTATCGATCCTCCACCACGCCATCCCGGATATATACCACCCGCTCAGTATGTTCAGCGACCTCCGGGTCGTGGGTGACGATGATCAGGGTGGTGCCGTGTTCTTTGTTCAGGTTAAGTAACAACGCCATCAATTCATCGCCTGACTTGGTGTCGAGGTTGCCGGTCGGCTCGTCGGCCATGACAATAGCCGGTTCGTTCACCAGCGCCCGGGCGATAGCGACGCGCTGCTGCTGGCCACCGGAGAGTTCGTTGGGCCGGTGGTGCAGCCGGTCACCCAGGTCTACTGCTTCTAAGGCCTCTTTGGCGAGCTGGTGGCGGTTGTGCCCATTATTCGAGTACCGCAGCGGTAGTTCAACATTAGCCAGGGCAGTTGCCCGTGGCAGCAGGTTGAAACTCTGGAAAATGAAACCCACCTTGCGGTTGCGGATTTCGGCCAATTGATCATCGCTTAATTGTGCGACGGTTTCACCGTCCAGGTAATACTCTCCGGAGGTAGGCCGGTCAAGACAACCCAGCATATTCATCAGGGTGGATTTGCCAGAGCCAGACGGCCCCATGATAGAAACTACTTCGCCGGGAGCGATCTGGAGGGACAGTCCGCGTAACGCGTGCACTTTGTTTTCACCCATTGTGAACACTTTAGTAAGGTTTCTTGCGTCAACAACATACTCGCTCATGGTTAATTCCCTCCACCGAAGATTTGGCGCCCGGTATCATTGTCGCTACCTGGGCCCGCGCTAAATGATTGACTGGGTGGATTGAGTACGATCGTGTCACCTGATTGTAGATCCCCGGCGATGACCTGGCTGTGGGTGTCGGAGGAAGCCCCCAGCGTAATAGAGACGGGTTGCATCTCGCCATCACTTGAGAGCACATACACGACCCTTTCACCATCTACAACACGCACGGCCCGGTTGGGAACCAGCAAGGCATTATCGGTCTGTGTGCTGACAATGCTGACCGCGGAGGTCATGCCTGGTTTGATGTCTTTGTCGGCATCGGTTAATTCGACAGTCACTTTGAAGTTGACCACACCTTGCTGCTCCGTGCCGGTCATGGCGACTTCGACCACTTCACCGTGATACTCGTTGGCCAGGATGGCATCGAAGGTCAGTAGCACCTGCTGGCCTACTTCCACCTGGTTGATATCCACTTCGGAAACTTCGAGATCGACCAGCAAGTGGGAGAGATCATCGACCTTGAAGGCTAGTGTGCCTGCATTAACCTGGTCACCAGGTTGACTAACCACATCGGTGATGAAACCGTCGAAAGGTGCAAAGATGCTAACCTGATCTAGGGTAGCCTGAGCAGCCGCGACCCTTGCTTCGGCTGCGGCGATATCATCGGGGTCTGGCCCATCTTGCAGTCGCTCCATTTCGCGCTTGGCATCATCTAACTGCGCTTCCAACAGGGCGATATCAGCCTGGCTTGGTCCGTCCTTGATCCGTTCCCATTCGCGTTGTGCTTCCAGCAGCTGGGCGTTGGCTGTCTCCAAATTAGCCGCGGCAATGGCCTGGTCGGTTGGGTTGGCAGTTCCCTGAAGACTGTTAAGGTTGCGAACGGCGGCATCGTACTGCTGCTGCGCCTCGGCGAGTTTGGTCTGCAAGCGAGCTCGCGTCAGGTTGTCTTCAGATTTGTTGGCATAAGGTGTGTACTTTTCTTGTGCTTTGTCCAGTTCATCTTTCGCCAGGACGACTTGAGCCTCGGCTTCATCGATATAGCTTTGGTTTGCCGGCGATTGAGACCATCGCAAATCCCGCTCTGCAGTTTCGACGGTTTTCTCTGCATCGGCGATCGCTTGTAAGGCTTGAGCCTGGGCTAGTTCGGGGTTGAGGGCATCCTCAAGGGCTTGTTCGGCCGCCTCGACTTCCTGCAAGGCCTGGGCTTGTTGGATTGAGGAGTGCAGTAGATCATCCAGAGCCTGCTGGGCGCTAACCAGGTCAGCCTGGGCCAGGATCACACTTTGTGCGAGGGAGGTTTGCTCCAGTGAAGCTAGCTCCTGCCCTTCGGAGACCCGTTCCCCCAGCCGGACACCCACCTCTCCGACCGTGCCTGAAGTACCCCAGGCGAGAGAAGCGCTCTGGTTGGAACGCACTGTGCCTGTTGCGCCAATTGTGGCGATCAGCGTGCCAGTATCAGCGCTGACTGTCTGGAGGTCGGAACTAGCCTGGGCGCGTTGGTTCGAGGTGTAAGTGTTGTAGGCGAAATATCCACCTACCAGCAAGATGAGTACGGCACCGATAACTATATATCTTTTCATTTTATTCTCTCCATATCGTATTATGCAAATGCCGGAAAGTAACTTGAATATAAAAACGCCAATCCGGCATTTGCTAAAAGTAATTTGCGGTTTTGATACCAGATTTATTTTAGAATTCATTCCGCAAAATACTTATTTCAGGATATATGTCTGTATTGTAAAAAAAGAATCTGGAGAGAATCTGGAGGAGGGGTGTACATCTTGTGAATTTTGTAAAAGTGATAAAATTGGCCAATATATTGAATCGATGGAGGTCATGATGAAATACCGTCGTTTTGGACGCACTGGTTGGCAGGTCAGCGAGATTGGGTATGGCATGTGGGGCATGGGAGGCTGGACAGGTTCGGAAGATGCCGAGTCGCTCAAATCTTTGCAGCGAGCTGTCGAGCTTGGCTGTAATTTCTTTGATACCGCCTGGGGGTATGGCGAAGGACATAGCGAGGGTCTATTGGGCCAACTCGTTCGTGCGAACCCGGAAAAGAAGCTCTATACTGCCACAAAGATTCCCCCGAAAAACTTCATCTGGCCCAGCCGCCGCGGGTTCAGCCTGGATGAATGTTTCCCGCCGGACCATATTGAAGAATACGTGCATACGAGCCTGGAAAACGCCGGGCTAGCGAGCTTTGATTTGATGCAGTTCCATACCTGGGAGGACGACTGGGTGGCGGATGACCGTTGGGCGAAGAAAATGGAAGAGCTGCGTGATCAGGGCTTGATCCACGCAGTTGGGATCAGCATCAACCGCTGGGAGCCGTGGAATGGGGTCAGGGCCGTACGCAGTGGCTTGATCGACGCCGTCCAGGTTATCTATAATATCTTCGACCAGAGCCCGGATGATGAACTTATACCGGCTTGTCAGGAGATGGATGTAGCCGTCATTGCCCGGGTTCCCTTTGACGAGGGGACGCTCACTGGCAACTTGACATTGGATAGTAAATGGCCGGAGGCTGACTGGCGCAACACATATTTTGTCCCGGAAAATTTACAGTCCAGCGTGGAGCACGCTGAAGCAATAAAACCGCTCATCCCAGAGGATATGAGCATGCCGGAGATGGCTTTGCGCTTCATCCTCAACGAAGGGAGGGTCAGCACGATCATTCCTGGCATGCGAAAAGCACATCATGTCGACATGAATATCGCCTGCAGCAATGCGGGTCCGCTTCCGAAAGAGCTGCATACCGAGCTACGTAAGCACCGCTGGGACCGCACCCCTACGGAATGGTCACAGTAAGTGTGTATGAAATGGTATGGTTTCCTCGTAACTTTATCTTCGCTTGTGTGTTAATTAGGATGGCATAGTTGCGCAGGCGGTACTGCGCATCGCTAATCTTAATATCTGCCCGGAAAAGGGCAATCATTTTAGAGGAGATAAATCATGGAAAAATCAAGACCTTTTGGGGTTACACTTCTGGCTATTGCAGCAGGTATCGCAGCGGTACTTGCTGCGATCGCAACGCTCAGGTTTCTGGGACTCTTTCCCTTCCTAGGACCGCTTAACATCCGCATTTTCAACCTGTGGTATGCGCTGTTGTATGGTCTGCTTACCTGGGTATGGATTTGGCTAGCACAGATGTTATGGCGGGTAGACCCGCAAGCCTGGATCTTCCTGGCTGTCATCACGGTCTTTAACCTGACCATCAATTTCGTGATTCTGATCACTGGAGGCGAATGGTACGATGTCAACGTTTCTGTGATCTTGAACGCCTTGGTCCTGATCTATATGTTGTTGCCAGGGGTGAGGAAATCTTTCGGGCAATCCTGACGCGGCTGGATCATTCAAGCTAAAATGATCTAGGTCACCGTCCTGGGATGGGCATCAATGCCTTTCCCGGGAATTATCCAAAAAACAGGTCTATGCGGGCGTACGCCCGCATAGACCTGTTTTTTGGATAATTCCCGGGAAA
>DAOVXM010000127.1 GCA_030636125.1 Chloroflexota bacterium
AAAGCATATAAACAGACAGCAATACTTCTTGGGTAAAAGATCGCAACCCGATTTTAACCTCCAATCCTTCCACCTCTTAACTACATGATACCTAACCTAATTGCCTTAGTCAAGCCCACAACGAAATTCCTAGAGAATATTAATGTCTATAGGTAGAGCTTAAGAAAAACAAAAATTACCCAGGAGAATACTCGCAACAATACCAACTCTCAATTTCACCTGCACGGCGAGGTTGGCTCGGATGGGGAGTACTGTTGGAACTGAATAAAGAGCAGAACTGGTGTATGGCGAGCGTAAGTCTCAATATATAGGATGGCATCATCTTTAGTAGAATTCAGCGCAGCAGTGATATGCAAATGCCGGAAAGTAACTTGAATATAAAAACGCCAACCCGGCATTTGCTAAAAGTAATTTGCGGTTTTGACACCAGATTTATTTTAAAATTCATTCCGCAAATTACTTAATCTGCGGTGACCAAGACTCCAGATGGAAAATCCAATAAACAGCAGTGCAAGTGCAGTTCTTTGAGAAAATTTATGCCCAAACAATCATCGTTGAACAATACCGCAAGGTCCTCAATCGGATATGTTATCGGAGGTGGGTTAAAAGAAAGTCTGCGAGTGCGCCTGAGCATACCGGCACAGGAAGTGCAAGAGGGGGGCTTTGTCGTCATCGAGGCAGGCGATTGGTTATTTTACGGCCTGGTGACCGACCTGCAATTAGGCGCGACAGACCCTCGCTTCGCTGACGAACAAAGCGAGAGCCGTATGCATCCCGATTTATCAAGTCTGCTGCATGGACAGACGCTGTTCACCAATCTGGAAGTGCTACCCGCCCTGATGCTGGAACAAGGACCTGATCCAGGAGATGTCAGCGCCTACAATAACTGGCGAGCTGCGATAGAGGCGGGCCTACAGGATGAGCCACAACCGCTGCCGGTCAAAACGGTACCACCCCACCATGCCCAGGTGCGCCTGGCCAATCCAGGCGACATCGCCGAAATCTTCGGCAAAAGCGATCAAGCCGGCAATTTCATCATCGGTTACACCCGCGAAGGTGAACACCCCGTGTGCATCAATTTGGATAAATTCATGCAGCGCTCTTCGGGAGTATTTGGGGCTACCGGAACTGGAAAATCCTTCCTCACTCGTATCGTCCTGGCGGGCTTGATCCACTACAACAGCGCCTCAGTGCTGGTCTTCGACATGCATAATGAATATGGCCTGGATGATATCGCTTCTGATACTGGCCAGCGCGTGATAGGTCTACGAACCAAATTCCCAAGCCGGGTGCGGGTTGTAGGTCTGGGGCAAGGGGCGCAAATACGAGGCCAGATCCCCGATTTTAACCTCGAGATCGCCATGAGCGATATCCAGCCCGAGGACATTGAGCTACTTACTCGCGAGCTTAATCTTAAAGAGACCACTCCGACCACCCTGGAGGCTTTGGTCAGCTCTTTCGGACCAAAAAACTGGTTCGCTAAATTTAAAAGGATGAAACTAGGCGAGACGATCGAGACAGAAGATGGCAAAAAAGCCCCTTCACCAGAGAGCGTCGCTGCGTGGGCTAATTCAGTCGGTACGAACGTTATGGCCGCGGAGGGATTGCACAATAAATTACGCAGAGTTTTTAACCTGCCATACCTGGTAAAAAAAACCGCTGCTGACAGCCTCGGCGAGAGCATCAAAACCCTGGAGGCTGGAGGAAATATAGTCTTATCCTTCGGAAAGCACGAGAGCGACCTGGATTACTTGCTGGTCAGCAATTTACTCACCCGCAAGATCCGAGAGCGCTGGGAAGAGCGCACTAACTCCTATCGCACTTCTGGTGAGAATGAACCTCGGCAGTTGGTGATCGTGGTTGAAGAAGCACACAAGCTGCTCAACCGCGAGATGGCTGCCCAAACCACCTTCAGCACCATCGCGCGCGAGATGCGCAAGTACTATGTCACCTTGTTGATCGTGGACCAGCGCCCCTCCCAAATCTACGACGAGGTTATGTCCCAATTGGGCACGCGTATCTCCGGTTGGCTGGGCGACGAAGACGATATCCGGGCGGTGCTCTCCGGCCTGGCCGGGCGTGATGCCCTGCGCGGTATGCTGGCCCGCTTACAGCCCAAAGAAGAGGTGCTGCTCTTAGGTTGGGGCGTGCCGATGCCATTACCCATACGCTCACGCCGTTATGACGATCATTTCTGGGATGAATTATTGGACAAATCCGAGGGTAAACGCGGTCAGGCTCAAATCATGAAAGAACTAGGCTTCTAGTGTTGCGCGGCGAAAGTGACTCGATAGTTTGGTAATAATGGCGCAACACTTTAAGCAGTTGGGCAGGAGACAACAGAAACCACCGATACATTTAGGCCCAACTGCACTAGTACTTTGCGGCGGAAATACTGGGCGGTGGCAAAAGGTTTCCGTGAGATCGCTTCTGACTGCGATTTGGACAACCAAGTCAGCGAGAAGGCCCACCTGGCCTTAGGATACGAAGAAGTGGAGCGATTAATCCACTTCAGAAAATCGCTTCAAGATATCGAAGAGTAAGTAGGTGATACTATGAAACCAACTAAGCTATCCCAAGCAGTGCAGAACTACGCCGAGATTACACATCTCTTGACAGACAGTGAGCTGGAACGCGAATGGTCCTGGAAGGACTACAATGAAGGTGTGCGATTCGCCTTCTTCCGGGTCTACGAAGAGCTGCGTCAACTCGCCGCCCGGCTGGGAAGCTCCCGGTCGAGGTCAAGCCACCCACTGACCACAGCCCAGCTTACACTCGCCCAGTACCACGCTGCTTACCGAGATATGCAGGCGGTCCTAATTGGGGTGAGTGATGCTGAAGCGGCCCGCCCACCGGCTGAGGACGAATGGCCTGTGCGAGAGGCACTGGTTCATATCATCAGTGCTGAGCGCGCTTTTTTTGCCGTCAACCTCGACGCCCTTGAGCGCGTGCGCAGCGAAGATGGACGTCCCCTGGAAATGAGTGAGGAGGCCTGGGACGCTTTCTGGATGGGAGATACCTTCAAGAAACTCAAAGAGGGGGCTGCCTCGAGTGAACTACTAGCTTATTACGACAAACTACACTGGCGGATACTAACAGAATTAACTGGCATAACCGAGGATGAATTGCTCACACCGGTGGTCTTCTGGGAAAGTACTCCCATGTCTTTAGAGTTCCGTACCCACCGTTTTGATGCGCACTTGCGCCAGCATACGATCCAGGTAGAAAAAACGCTCGAAGCCATAAATATTCCATTTACAGAAGCCAAACGCCTCCTGCGCCTGATCTATGCAGCACTGGCAGAGGTAGAGACACAGACCATTGGGGCATGGGATTTTGGCGCAGCAGAGCAAGGGAAGGTCCTCGCCCTAATTAATGGTTATACTGACGAGATCAACGAAATTTTGAAAGGATGAGAGGGAGCCAATATGAAATCTATTGCAGATCAAACTGCCATTGTAACCGGTGCCGGAAGTGGCATCGGGCGCGGCATCGCTCTGGCTCTGGCACAAGAAAGAGCCCGCGTAGTCGTCTCCGGAAGGCGTGCGCATAAAATTGAGGAGACCGCAAGCGCGATCAGCGAGACCGAGGTTGATGTCCTGGCTGTGCAAGCCGATGTTTCTCAGCCAGAAGACGTTGACAGGTTGGTCAAAACCACACTTGATAAATTTGGTTCTGTAGATATCTTGATCAACAACGCGGGGATCGGTGGTGGCGGCCCGATCCATACCCATGATATCGCCACCTGGAACCGTGTTATGGATGTCAACTTGAGCGGTGCTTTCCTCATGACCACGGCCGTCTTGCCTTATATGCGCTCACAAGAGAACGGGCATATCATCAATATCAGCTCCGAATCCGGTCTGGATCATTATGTAGGCAATGGCGCTTATGGGGTATCCAAGCACGCGCTTAACGCCCTTGGAGAGTACACCCAAAGAGAGAACCAAGAGCTGAACATCCGCATAAATACCATCTGTCCGGGCATGGTCGTGACCGAAATGACCGCCAATGCCCCAGGCCTGGATCACGAGAAGTGCCTCTGCCCAGAGGATATTGCCGACCTGGTGATCTGGTTGCTAACACGCCGGCCTAATATCAAAATCGGCACTCCTATCCTGATCCAGACCATGCAAAACCCCTGGAAATAAACACCAATCTCCCTCAACCCCATCCAGCAACGGCTCTCTGGGAACCACTCGTGGAAGCAGGCAGGGGTGGGATTGAGTGTGTTACAATTTCCCACCCGATGAAAGAGTCCTACTTTTCACCAGAGAGCTACGAGCAAAAAGCTCAAGAAATGTACCAGCAAGTCCTGCCATACCGTCGCAGACGTGCGTTCGGCTTTAACCCAAAAGACTCGGCCTTGTTGGTACTGGACATGCAGTCTTACTTCCTGGATCCAGCCTCGCACGCTTATATCCCCAGCGCCAGAGCGATTATTCCAAACTTACAGAGTTTGATAAAAGCCTATGCGGAGCGCGACTTTCCGGTCTTCTTTACTCAACATATCAACACCTCTGAAAACGCCGGTCTTATGGACACCTGGTGGCGAGATTTAATCACGGCAGATTCGCCCACCAGCAAGATAACCCCCGAGCTCGACACATCTGATGGTGTCCTACTCCAAAAAAGCCAGTACGACGCGTTCTACAAAACATCCTTGGCTGAACTATTGCGAGGAGAGTCAAAAAACCAGGTGATCATTTGTGGTGTGATGACCCATCTTTGCTGCGAGACAACTGCTCGCTCAGCTTTCATTCAGGGATTCGATGTCTTTTTCACGGTTGACGGCACTGCCACGTACAACCAAGAACACCATCTGGCTACCCTGTTGAACCTATCTCACGGATTCGCAACACCGCTGCTGATAGGTGAAGTTTTAGCTTATATGCATAAATATGACGCAGACTGAAGAGGTAACCATCATTGGCGCTGGGCCGGCGGGGTTATCCGCGGCTCTGCAACTCAAACGTTACGGTATCACACCCCTGCTCCTTGAACCAGAGGAGATGGGTGGTCTGCTCAGGAATGCTAACCTGGTGGAGAATTATCCAGGCTTTCCAGGAGGAATTCCAGGGATACAACTGGTTGAACTCTTTAAGGAACAGGCAAAGAAAATCTCCATTTCTATTACCAAGGAAAGAGTGGTCGACCTCACTCACGATGGGCAGCTATTCCAGGTGGTGACCGATTCGGACATGCACCCATCACGGATTGTCCTCATCGCTTCGGGCACCAAACCCAAAACCTTCAGCGATTTATTTATAAGCAAAGCCCTGCAGGATAAGGTCTTATACGAGGTGCACCCCATTCTGCATCTCAAGGGGGTACATATCACCATCGTTGGGGCTGGCGATGCGGCCTTTGACTACGCACTAAACCTAGGCAGACACAACCAGGTTACCATCCTAAACCGGGGTGAGCGAATAAAGTGTCTGCCGTTGTTGTGGGAACGGGTTGGTGTTTCGCCAAATATCAGCTACCGACAAAAAACCAAGATCATCGAGTTAACGGACACTCCCGACAATGGAATGAGACTGAAGTGCAAGAATCCTGAAGGAATATTTCAATTAAATACAAATTATCTTATCGGTGCAATTGGCCGAGAAGCCCAGCTCGACTATGTGCCCAGCCAAACCCTGGAAAGTATCCATGAACTTGAAAACCAGGGAGCACTCTACCAGGTAGGAGATGTGTGCAACGGCATTTACCGGCAGACTTCCATCGCGGTTGGGCAAGGGGTTTTGGCAGCAATGAAAATTTATCGACTATTAAGGGAGCACACCATATGAAAATTATCGCCTCAACCGGAAGAGAAGATGTTGCTATGGTCTACATCGCCGATGTAAGGGATGGCCACTTAGTGGAGTGCGTTGAATCCGTACAACCCCCATTGCCCCGGGAGAAAAAGTGGGTGCTTTTAGTATCCACCATGTTTGGCTGTCCAGTCGGCTGCATGATGTGTGATGCCGGCGGCCATTACCAGGGCAAACCAACAAAAGAAGAAATCTTCTCCCAAATTGACTATCTGGTTAGTAAACGGTATCCGGATAGAAACATCCCGGCAGCGCAATTTAAGATTCAATTCGCCCGGATGGGCGAACCATCCTTGAACGATAGCGTGTTAGATGTTCTGGACGAACTACCCGACCGTTATAACGCTCCAGGGCTGATGCCATCTATCTCTACGATTGCGCCCAAGGGTACGCAAGCGTTCTTTGAAAGATTGCTTAAGATTAAAAATGAGAAATATTCCGGCGGACACTTTCAATTCCAGTTCTCCATCCATACGACAGATAAAAAGCTACGTGACCAGCTCATCCCAATCAAAAAGTGGGGGTTTGCGGAGATGGCTGAATATGGGGATCGTTTTTACTACGAAGGTGATAGAAAGGTCACACTTAATTTCGCACTTGCCCAGGATGTCCCTGTCGACCCTGAAGTCCTGCTAAAGCACTTCGATCCGGCTCGATTCTTGATCAAAATCACCCCTTTGAACCCTACATATCGCGCCACTGAGAATAAGCTGACGACTTATATTGACCCATTTAATGAAAATAAGGTTTACAAGGTAGTAAGTTCCCTTGAGGAAGCCGGTTACCAGGTTATTGTCAGCATTGGCGAAGTTGAGGAAAACTATATTGGCAGCAATTGCGGTCAGTATATCAAGCGGCATCTAGCCACCAGCGGAACCATAAATGATGGTTACACCTACGATCTTCAGGAGTATGCCTAAACCATGATAATGGCGACCTTATGTTACCTCAAAAGAGAGGGCCAAACCCTGATGGTCCACCGGACCAAAAAGGAAAACGATATGCATAAGGGTAAATGGAATGGCCTGGGGGGTAAACTCGAATCCGGTGAGACACCCGAAGAATGTGCCATTCGAGAGATCCAGGAGGAATCTGGTTTGACCGTAACTAAACCTATCCTCAAGGGCATTTTGACCTTCCCGGGATTTGCCAATGATGAAGATTGGTACGCATTCGTTTTTCTCGCCCACGAATTCGAAGGTGAGTTGATCGACTCCCCAGAAGGCACTCTGAAATGGATTGACGATGACGAGCTATTGGATCTCAAATTATGGGAGGGAGACCGAATATTCCTGCCCTGGTTAGAGCAATCTAAATTTTTCTCTGGCAAATTCATATATAAAAATGGGCGCCTCACCTCCAATCAGGTCATCTTTTATGATCACTGCCCCAACGCGGGTGAGCCTTCTCAA
>DAOVXM010000242.1 GCA_030636125.1 Chloroflexota bacterium
GGCGGAAATCCTTGTGCAGTTGAATGTTATGCAAATGCCGGAAAGTAACTTGAATATAAAAACGCCAATCCGGCATTTGCTAAAAGTAATTTGCGGTTTTGATACCAGATTTATTTTAAAATTCATTCCGCAAATTACTTAATGCGCAAAGTACTTTAACAGTTGGGCTGGGTGATCTGCAAATGCCAGAGGACTTACGTCCAACTGTACTAGAGGAGGTAGGTTGTGACATCCAATGATATATTGGGGCAAGTTGCGCAAGAAGTTTCCGTTTGTCAAAAATGTAGCTTGTTTCACTCGCGCAAAAACGCAGTGCCAGGTGAGGGCCCGGCGGATGCTGATATTATGTTCATTGGCGAGGGGCCGGGTTTCCATGAAAACGAGCAAGGACGACCTTTCGTGGGTGCTGCTGGTAGATTTCTGGATGAGTTGTTAGCTAAGATTGGTATGCAGCGTTCGGAAGTGTTTATTACCAATGTGGTAAAATGCCGTCCCCCGGGCAACCGCGATCCGATGGTTGAAGAATTAGAGGCTTGTGGCGACTATTTGGAACGCCAGATTCAGAGCATCAACCCCAAAGTGATCGTTACCTTGGGGCGTTTCTCAATGGCTCGCTTTCTACCCAATGCGAAAATTAGCGCGGTACATGGCCAGGCCGTCCAGGTTCGAGGCCGACTGATTGTCCCCATGTACCACCCGGCTGCGGCTCTCCACCAGGGTTCCCTGAGACCTGTGATAGAGCGCGACTTTGCCCAACTGCCGGAGCTTATCGCTGGAGCATCTGCTGCTCCCGACTACACCGCGCAGGCTTCGCCTGAGGATAAGCAAGACCCGGAGCAATTGAGTTTCTTCTAGTTTTAGGTTGTGAATCCCAAAAAATAGGTGTGCGTGGGGGCGTACGCCCCCACGCACACCTATTTTTTGGATAAATCCTTGGGACAAATCACAAACGATAGTTGAAGAGGAAGAATGACCGTAACTTATAAACAATCGATAATAAACCAATTTCATGACCGGACTGCTCGGGTAGCCGTCCTTGGGTTAGGTTATGTAGGTTTGCCATTGGCTACCATCTTTGCTGAGGCTGGTTTTACTGTGATCGGGATTGACCCCGACGAACGTAAAGTGGATACGGTATGTCGTGGCGAGTGTCATATACAAGATGTGCCCACAGAGCAGGTAGCACGGCTGGTAGCGGCCGGAAAGCTACACGCCACCTCCGATTTCGCTGTTTTACAGGATGTCGAAGCGGTCAGCGTTTGTGTGCCTACACCCTTACGCAAGACCGGTGATCCTGATCTTTCCTTTATCCTGGATGCCTCCACAGATCTGGCTAAGTATATTCACCCGGGGATGGTCATCGTGCTTGAGTCCACCACATATCCTGGCACCACGCGCGAGATCTTGCTCCCCAAGCTGGGTGAAGAGAACAATCTGATCGTTGGCGAAGATTTTTTCCTGGCATTTTCTCCGGAGCGAGTCGACCCGGGTCGCCAGGATTGGACTACACTCAACACCCCCAAAGTGGTCGGTGGCATTACTGAGTCATGTGGTGAAGTGGCTTCCACCTGGTATGCACAGGCCTTGCAAGATGTTGTGCTGGTCTCCTCGACTGAAGTGGCTGAGATGGCCAAGTTATTGGAAAACACCTTCCGTATGATCAATATAGGTATGGTGAATGAAATGGCCATTATGTGCGACCGGCTCGGTATCGACGTGTGGGAGGTGATTGATGCTGCCGCGACCAAGCCTTTTGGTTTTATGAAATTCACTCCGGGGCCCGGTCTAGGTGGGCATTGTATTCCAATCGATCCACTCTATTTATCCTGGAAACTACGCGCTTTAAATTATACGGCTCGCTTTATCGATTTGGCGTCAGAAATTAATACCGGTATGCCGCGCCATGTGGTCTCTATGGTTCAGGATGCGCTCAACGAGCATGGTAAACCACTTAAAGAATCAGATGTCCTGGTGTTAGGTGCTGCTTACAAACCGGATGTCGACGATTTGCGCGAATCTCCTGCCCTGGACGTAATTGGCCTGTTGGAGCAGAAGGGAGCCAATGTGCTCTACCATGATCCTTACATCCCGCATTTGGATCACGAAGGTTTGGAGATTGACAGTGTCCCTGACCTGATGGCGTCCGTTGGTGATGTAGATTGCGTGGTGATCATTACCAACCATACTTCCTATGATTATCCTGCCATATTGGGAGCGGCTAAGCTGATCGTGGACACGCGCAATGCGCTCGGTGAAGCCGGTCGCGATCATCCCCATGTGTTCAGGTTATAAGAACCATCAATCAGGCGGCTCAGGCCGGCTGATCTGCTCAGGCTAGCTGAGCCAATGAAGATGATCCCTATGGAGTGCTGATGGCGAATTACTTGATAACCGGTGTAGCGGGCTTTATCGCCTCGCGCGTCGCAGAAATGCTACTGGAAGGGGGACATACTGTCGTAGGTATTGATAATATGAATGATGCCTATGACGTGCGTATGAAGGACTATCGCCTGGGTCGACTTCGCAGTCGCGCAGGTTTTACCATCCATCATTTTGACGTCTCTGATCGTCAGGCGTTCGGCCCACAATCGCCTCTTTATCAGCAGCAGTTTGATGCAGTTATCAATCTGGCTGCCAGGGCTGGGGTGCGCGCTTCGGTGGAGAACCCTTGGGTATATGTGGATACCAATGTCACCGGTACCCTCAATTTGTTGGAGCTTTGCCAACAAAGGGGAATCCCAAAGTTTATCCTGGCCTCAACCTCTAGCGTCTATGGTGCCGATGCACCTCTTCCCACGCCTGAATCTGCTGATAGCGATCGCCCTCTACAAACCTACGCAGCCAGCAAAAAGGCAGCAGAAGCGTTGAGCCATGCTTACCATTATCTATATGGTATCGACGTGACTATTGTTCGTTACTTTACCGTCTACGGTCCGGCAGGGCGTCCGGATATGAGCATGTTTCGTTTCGTGCAATGGATCAGTGAGGGCCGCCCGCTCAAGCTGTTTGGGGATGGTAAACAATCGCGCGGCTTTACTTATGTAGACGATATCGCCCGGGGTACGATAATGGCGCTCAAGCCTATGGGCTACGAGATCATAAACCTGGGCGGGCATGAGTCAATTACCATCCTCGAGCTGATCCATATCATAGAGCAAATGATCGGACAGGAAGCCCAAATTGAAAAATACCCCGCCCATCCTGCAGATATGCGCGCTAACTGGGCAGACGTCGAAAAAGCGGGACGCCAGCTTAATTGGGAGCCCCAGGTGTCATTGGAGGAGGGCATTTCCAGGCTGGTCGCCTGGTACAATGCCGAGCGCGTTTGGGCTAGCCAGATTGAGACTGGTTGATCTATGGCTAAATAGCCGGGTTGCGCGGCCAGCCCCTCTATATGCGTGCAGCTCTTCCGGTGGCTCTTTTCGCCTCTGAAAATCCCCCTCTATGTTAAAGAACCTCTATTCCCGGGCACGCCAGATTTTCTACCATTTCTTTGAAAACGAATTGATTCGCAGGGTGGTAAAGAATACCGGGTACCTGTTCAGTGCTACCGGCATCTCGGCAGCACTTAGCATGCTGCAAGGCATCCTGGTGGCGCGTATGCTGGGTGTCACCGCTTTCGGAGTCTTGGGGACGATCATCATGTTCACCAGTGTAGTGAACAAGTTCGCTTCCTTCCGTATGAACGAATTGGTGGTGAAATATGTGGGGCAATACACCGAAAGTGATGACCCAAAACATGCTGCCGCCGTTTTTAAGGCGGCCTCCTTGGTTGAATTACTTGCATCTGTCTTTGCTTTTATTCTGATCAGGTTGTTAGCCCCGTTGGCGGCCCAATATTTCGGAAAGGATCCTGCTACCGTAGATTGGTTTGTGATTTATGGATGGATCGTACTAGCAAACCTGATTGCTGAGAGCTCTACCGGTCTATTGCAGATCTATAATCGCTTTCGTTTTATGGCGGTATTAAATGTCCTCCAAAGTGTTTTCACTTTGACTGTAATTGTGGTGGTGTATGTGACCCAAGGTGGTGTTATGGGTGTTCTCCTGGCATATATGGGAGGCAAGGTTATCGGCGCGGTTGGGTTGACTGCGGCTGCCCTGGTGGAAGCGACCCGGCGTTGGGATTGGGGCTGGTGGCGCACTCCCATCAGCTTACTGCGCTCGAACGCTCGCGAACTGACCCGTTTTGCAGTCAGCACCTATATAAGCGCCTCCCTTAGCCTGGTCACGAAAGATAGCGAATTGTTATGGGTTTCTCTACTGCGTAACCCTACAGAGACCGGGTACTACAAGCTGGCGCTTGCCTTAGCGAACCTGGTGCAGATGCCAATCAGCCCGATGCCTCAGGCGACCTATCCGGAACTCTCCCGTGAGGTTGCTCGTAAAAATTGGAGTAATGTACGCTACGTACTACGCCAGGGCTCAATTCTCGCCGGGAGTTATACCCTTGTTGTGTCGCTGGTACTAGCTTTTTTGGGTCCTTTAATTATCCAGTATATTTATGCTCCGGAATTTCTCCCCGCTTACCCGGCTTTGCTCATTCTGTTGGTGGGCTTCCTTGTAGCGAACACTTTTTACTGGAACCGGATTGCTTTGCTAGCGATTGGTTTACCGGAATTCCCCGCGAAGGTCAACCTGGTCCTGGCAGTAATAAAGATCACCGGCATCTTCCTGCTTGTTCCAATATATGGTTACCTGGCGAGCGCAGCCCTGTTGGCGGGCTCTTATATCATCGGCGTCAGCGTGTCTGTGTTAAAGTTCTTTTCGGAGCTTTCCCGGCAAGAGCGAAGCATGGCAAGCGGGGTTGCGCAGGTAAATGTGGACAAACAATAATTGGCCCACATACCATATTCTTGACCCTGAAACCTAGTGTTGCGCGGCGAAAGTGACTCTATAGTTTGGAAATAATGGCGCAACACTTTAAGCTTTGTCAAGGATGTAGTAACCAGGATGTCGAAAAAACTTTCATCCTTGACAAAGCACTAAGCTGAACGATCGGCTTGTTTATCGATGCCCGGGAAAACCTGTAAATGAAAGTGGCTTACGTTTTACCTTATTTGCAAAAGCCC
>DAOVXM010000360.1 GCA_030636125.1 Chloroflexota bacterium
ACCCCGAACGAGATCTTAGAAAGGCTGTGACCAATATGACTGAGTCGCCTATCTCTGGTTATCTTGATGAATCAAGAATGCCGTTTCATTTCTGTCCAGGTTGTGGTCATAGCTTGATCGTTGAAAAACTGAACGAGGCAATGGTCAAGCTCCAGCTAGACCCCCACAAAGTGGTCATTATCACCGATATTGGATGCGCTGGTCATTCAGACAAATATTTTAACACCAACGCTTTTCACGGCTTGCATGGCAGGTCTGTTACATACGCAACAGGTATGAAATTGGCGAATCCTGATCTTAAAGTCATCGTTTTGATTGGGGATGGGGGTTGTGGTATCGGTGGGCACCATCTTATCAACGCGGCACGCAGGAATATCGGCGTAACTGTGCTGGTATTTAACAACCTGAACTATGGGATGACGGGTGGTGAACATTCAGTGACAACTCCTTATGGAGCAAAGACAGCCACGACCAGGTATGGTCACCTGGAAAGACCAATGGATATCTGCCAAACCGTAGCGGTAAATGGGGCTGGATTTGTAGCCCGTACCTCCTCTTTTGATAGGGCTTTGCCGGATATTTTATCTGAGGCTATCCAAGAAGATGGGTTCTCCCTAATCGATATTTGGGAATTGTGTACGGCGTATTATGCGCCGAATAACAAATTCAGCCGTAAAGCTTTGCAGGACACCTTAGATAGATTGGGTTTTCATACAGGTATCATCCATCACCAACCTCGTGCGGAGTATAGCCGGGCTTATCGTAGCGCGGTTGCTGACCAGATTGGTACACTCATAAGGGGAGGTAATCCTGTCAAAACAAAATATCAAAGCTCTCTAAATACTATCCGGCAAGGTGTGATCGCCGGGAAAGCAGGCATGAAGACGATTACCGCGGCCACCATTTTCAGTAAGGGAGCTTTACTTTCCGGATTGTGGGCAAGCCAGCGTAACGATTATCCAGTTACAGTTAAGTCAGGTTATTCTGTTTCAGAGGTGATCATCAGTCCTGATGAGATCCTGTTTACGGGACTTAACAGGCCGGATTTTCTGCTTGTTCTGTTCGCAGAGGCATTACCGAGAGTTCGGCCATTAATTGAGGCTCTCTCCGAAGGTGATACGTTATATATTAACGCTGAGCTCTTACCGGTCAAAACCAAAGCAAAAATCGTTCCATTGCGTCTGAAAGATATGGGAAAAAAGAAATATTGGGCGATAATCGGATTGGCAGAAGTATTAACCCATTCTGAGCTCTATCCGCTTGATGCGTTCAGAGATGCTATATCTATGCAGAAGGAATTTTCCAGCGAGTATTTAGCCGCTTATGATGCTTGGGCGATGCATATAGGTTAACAGTATATTGAAATCCACCATATAGCTTTACACGCTGCTTTTTTCCTGGCCAGTTAATTTAAACACCTTGTCGCCCCTGCGCACTCGGCGAGTCATTTTTATGGCAACCTCCTGACCGAGTCCGGCCTCCTCAATTGATTGGTGTTCGATTTGCATGGAGGTGACATTTTGTCTAAAATCGGTTGTTCGACCAAGGATGTGTATGACATCTCCGACCCGAATTGTGTCGCTGAGGTCGATCACCGCCACACTTATCTGGTTGTAGTAATGATTTATTTCGCCAATACGGATGCCTTCCATCTTGCTACCTCCTCGATTTTAGCTTATTCTGCCCAATCCAATTCTAATAAACAATGGATAATCCACCGCCAGCAATGGTTGGGATGATCTACGATATATTGATAATGGATAAGACGAGATTGGTGAGCGATGTGGGTGATGATGTCTCGAGATCGAATTGTAAATCGGTTATCGCTGTGATGACGGGTATGATAGTAGCAAAGTATCAAACCTAGGAATGTTAGAATTAACCCATCTAACGTATCCATTATAATGAATATTATCCATCAGAGCAACTTGTTACCTCCATTTTTTCCGGACCCCATAAATGAAGAACAATGAGGTACTTATCAATCAAATGAAATTATTGACCGAGAGATTGGAAAAGCTCTCTCCAGATTCCATTTGGGCGCGCCGGGCGAGTGGTGTCCGGGGCACATTACTTAAATTGCTACCTGAGCTTGAAGCCGCACTTATTTTGGACGATCGGCAAACGATAAGCAATGATGCTAATCTGGGTTATATACACTTTCTATTAGATCGAGGCTACGAATTTTTAGAGAGGGCTGCTCAAGAGTATTAGTCGCGTTTTCATATGGTAAACTATCCGGCAAGCCTTCAAATATGTGTGAGTTTAGTTTCTATATTCATTCCGCATGATCATCCTAGAATCTGAAGTTGGCGCGCATAATGACCTCCTCTGTTTTGTTCAATGATTTACTCCGTCTGACATTTTCAGAACCGATTACTTGGCTTTCGGGAGTGCCCGAGGTTCGCTGCACCGTCAATTGGGTAACAACATTATTGAATGATGCGCAAGCGGGAGATCTTCTTGTTCTGGTGGGGGAGCAGGCGGACCCGCTGATTCTCCTGCAAGCAAAAAAATGCGCCCTCGCTGCTGTTTTGCTCCTGGGTGAGGTTACTTCAGACGTAAGTGATTACCCATCAGATTTTCCGATTCTCTCCGTCGCGGGCGATCACGACCTCCAAGCCACCCAACGGTTGCTGCTAACAGTACTGGTCAACCAGCGCGCCGCATTGGTTGAGCGTGGGGTTCGTATTCATACTCAATTGTCGCAGCTTGCCGCTGAAGGTGGAGGTTTAGCCGGAATATCACACGCTTTGGCTGATATTTCTGGTCGCGGCGTATTATTGCAGGATAAACGTGGTCGTATCCTGGCGGAACATCCCTCCTCGACTTTAATGGCTATTTGGGAAGATGTGTTAGAGCAGCTCGGTGCTTTTGAAAGCCTCCCCGAGTCATTGCGGGACCGCAAGCGTGCCGGTGTTTTGGCTGAAGTCATAACACAGGATATTCCAGGCAACCTTACTCGCCTGGTGAGCCCGGTGATTGTTGGCGAGGTCGCGCGTGGTTATCTCTCGCTGGTCTCGATTGTGGGTGATATAGATACCTTGGATAGGGTTGTCATAGAACAGGGTGCGCTGGCATGTGCGCTTGAAATGTCTCGCGATAAAGCAGTTCGGGAGACCGAAAAACGTCTCAAGGGTGATCTACTCACCGCGCTTCTACAAGAAGATCTGTCCCCGCGTGATGCGGAGCTGTGGACCCAGGGTATGGGGTTTGATCTGAACCAACCCCATGTGGCTTTACGCTTTGCCTGGGATAGCCCCTCACCGCCATCAAGACGCCGGCTTGAAACGTTAGTTAATGGTGAGATCAGCCGGATGGGCCATAAAGCGATCGTTGATCCTATGGGAGCTGAGGTGATATGCATTTGCCAAATGTCAGACCAACTGACCCGTCCCGAGCCTGTCTTGGTCCTTGGACAGTCCATCATTGACCAGGGACATCAAGAGTATCCGGATATCCCTGTGCGGTGTGGTGTAGGTAAACCAGCGGCGGATGTGAGCGAATGGCGCGTTTCTTTTCGACAGGCAGGCCAAGCGTTGCAGATGGCGAGACGGTTTGGGGGAGGGAAACCACTCTATTTCCCTGATTTGTCGGTGTACCGGTTATTGTTACAGATTGAGCACGATCCAGAATTAAGCGCATTCCAGGAAGAAACAATCGGACCTTTATTGGCTTATGATGGAAACGAGGAACTGATTCGCACCCTGGAAGCCTATTTTAAGCACAATGCCAACCTCTCACAGACAGCGGAGGCGCTTTTTATCCACCGCAACACGCTGCTCTACCGTATGGAGCGCATAGCTCAAATCCTGGACCTGGATTTTAACAACCCGGAAAACCGCCTGGCAGTGCAGTTGGCATTGCATATATACCGCATGAAAGGTTCTTCCTGAGAAGCTGGTAGAGATAGTTGATATTCTTTATACCAGTTTAATTTAACAATATGGCATCTAGAGATGACAATAATGGGGGCGATTCGTCATATGCCTCACAATTTGTTATTTTTAGTTTGATCGAAGTGAAAGCCACCTTCATTAACCAGCAATAATTTTAGGCAAACTATACAGAAACCATGAATACAT
>DAOVXM010000129.1 GCA_030636125.1 Chloroflexota bacterium
ACGCGCACGTAGGGAATGCCCGGCGGGACGGTTGCGGTCGGTATCAGGGTTGATGTAGGAGTCTCTGTTGGAGGCAAGGTAGCGGTCGCCGTGGCAGGAGCGGCGTCACCAGCGGTTGGCTCGGGAGCTTCAACAGAGCACGGTTCTTGCGGCCAGCTCTGTACGAGTTGGCCGAGTGTTTGTACTTCCCCGGGGCCTCGCTTCTGAATGAGCCAATCTTGCACTTCTTCGGGTCGCGCACATATCGGATCATCTGGTGGTGGTTGGCCTGGGGCATAGTATGTGGCTTCGCCTTCTCTTAAGATTTTTTTCTTGCCTTGACTGGTGACCTCCACTACCCCCTGCTGCACATCGACGCAGGTGATTTTCCCCGGGGCGAAGCAAACGATGAATTCCGTGCCCTGCTCGAGGGTGGTTATGGTTGAGTCGTCAGTATCCAGGGTAACCCGGGCTATGGATTGTTCATTCAAAAAAACATGCGTATGTCCAGCGATTTGCTTCAACCTGAGGGAGATCGATCCACCTGATTCCAGTTTAGCTTCATCGAGTTGGACTTCTGTAGCCCCGAACAGCTCAATTTCATGGCGATCCCCGAATCGCAGCACGGCGCGCCCGCTCTCATCTGACTTGATGCGCTCGCCCGCCGGTAGGTTAACGGTCTCAAACTTATTGATTTCTTCGCCAGAGCTCTCACCACTGGATACGGTAACGCTGGTCTCGTTCGCCGTGAGCGCGGCCAGTGATACGGATTCAGATTCCTGGGTAGAAGGGGAAGTGGTGTCGGTAGGCGCCGCGGCGGCAGGTGGGACCTCAGTTGAAACCGGGCTGGAATTTGTTCCACATCCGTAAAGGATCAATAATGGGATAATCAATATGGCAATTCGGCCTAAGCGGCTAAGCAAGTAATATTTCATCTTTTCCTCTCCTGTTTTGTCCACACACAAAAACACGTCCTGGAGGCTTTCCCTGTTTATTGTGGTGTAATTTGACCTTATTATACCACAATAAAGGCGGATCTCCAACGAAATTGTGGATGGAGACCATATTTCCCTAAGTGTTCGTCAATTCAAACTTTAACAAAGGTCCCATTGCGTAAATCTTCGAAGGCTTGCTGGATCTCCGCTTGGGTGTTCATCACAAACGGCCCGTACGGGACGATGGGCTCGTGAAATGGAGCGCCAGCGATCAGCATAAAGCGCACAGATGAATCCGATGCCGCCCTCACCTTCAGATGGTCGCCATCACTGAAGACGATCAAGTTGACAGCCTTTACAAGCTCCCCTTGCTCCTGTGTATCCAGGCCGAAATGACCGCGCCCCTCGAAAACATAGGCCACAGCCGTGTGCCCCTCGGGGATGGGTTGGACAAATTCCGCATCTGGATCAAGTCCCACATCCAGGTAGACCGGGTTGGCCGCAATCTCAGTGGCGGGTCCACCCACACCATCAATTTCCCCAGCTACGACACGAATGGTGGCGCCATCCCGTTTAACCGTTGGGATGGTACCCGCGCTAATTTCCTGGTAGCGTGGCTGGCTCATTTTCAAAGCCGCCGGCAGGTTAACCCATAACTGGAAACCGTAAACGTTTCCCTGCGGGCTTCGGCTCGGCATTTCCTCGTGCATGATACCGCTGCCGGAAGTCATCCACTGCACATCACCAGAGCCGATCGATCCTGCATTGCCCAGGCTGTCCCGGTGGCGGACTGACCCTTCCAGCATATAGGTAACTGTTTCAATCCCCCGGTGTGGGTGCATCGGAAAGCCCAAAATCGGACCTTCGATGGGGTTGTTAAATGCAAAATGGTCGAAAAGCAGAAATGGGTCATGAGGATTGGCACGACTGGGAGATATCGAACGGCGTAAGAGAACTCCGGCTCCCTCGATAACGAGTTTCGGCTCAATCACATGCGAGACAGTACGTTGCTTATTCATACGAACTCCAAAAGTTATATATTTGCGGGTTTTGACCAAACGATGCAGTGACAGGTCCATGTTTATATGATAAATTATACCAGTATTGTATTAATTTATTATAAATATCGCGCTAATATCGCTTAATCTCGTTAAGCCCGGGCATAATCTAAAAAATTGGCGTGCATTTTCTTCACCACAGTTGCATTTTTGACCAAATTGGGTTAAATTATCCTCTGTGTCAAAACTACAACTAATCGGTACACGTTAGAGAGGTTTTTATTATGGGTTTTCATGGAAGTGGTTGGTGGAGTTATGTAAGTTCGTCGGGAGAAAAACCGCGCGTCACCTGGGAGCTGATGAAACGCGTTTTGGGTTATTCCTACCCCTATCGCTGGCAAATTATCGGGATGTTGCTCTTGATCATGTTCAACACCGGGTTGACCCTGCTTACGCCATTGATCTTACGGCAGTTGATCGACACCACCATCCCAGAGGGTAATGTGAACCAATTGATCCTGCTGGCGCTGGGTCTACTGCTCATTCCCAGCCTGGGCGGGATCATCAGCGTTGGGCAACGGCGGCTCAACGCGGGCGTGGGTGAGGGCGTGATCTACGACCTGCGCGTGGCCTTGTACTCCCACCTTCAGCGCATGTCACTGCGTTTCTTCACTAACACCAAGATCGGCGAGCTGATGAGCCGCCTGAACAACGACGTGGTTGGCGCGCAGAACGCCATCAGCAATACCGTTGTCAATATGATCACCAATATCATCCAGGCCAGCGCGGTGATGCTGGTGATGCTGGCGCTGGAGTGGCGGCTGACGCTGGTCAGCGTGTTTGTTCTGCCGTTATTTTTCCTGGCTGCCCGCCGTCTGGGGGGGCGCCTGCGGGATATCGCCCGCGATGGGATGGAGGCCAACGCCCAGATGAACGCCATGATGAACGAAACGCTCAATATCGGCGGCGCCTTGCTGGTTAAACTGTTCGGGCGCCGGCAGGTGGAGGTTAACCGCTTCGAAGACAGGGCTGCAGAGGTGCGCGATATCGGTGTGCGCCGGGCGGTCACCGGAGCCACCTTCTTCGTTATCATCGGCCTGGTGAGCGCGGTGGGGACCGCCCTGGTCTACGGCATTGGCGGCTATTACGTCATTTCAGGGGCATTCACCATCGGCACCATCGTAGCCTTCGGAGCTTACCTGACCAGCCTGTACTCCTCGCTGTCAGGGCTAGCTAACGCACCTGTCGAGTTCGCCACCTCGGTGGTCAGCTTCGAGCGCGTCTTTGAGGTGATCGACCTGCCCCTGGATATCGAAGAAACACCGGATGCCGTGGTGTTGCAAGACGTCTCCGGCGAGCTGGTCTTTGAGGAGGTCACCTTCAGGTACGAAGTAGATGAAAAGAACCTGCTCAGCGATGTACGACGCTACGGCAGGATGGACAATGTCACCGCAGCCCTATCGGGCGGCAAGAAAAGTGAAAGCCCCAAAAAAGGTGGTCAGGGCGAAGAATCCATCACCCGCAGCCAGGCGCGTACCCAGGCATTGAACCAGATCAGCTTCCACGTACAACCTGGACAACTGGTGGCGCTGGTGGGTCCCAGTGGAGCGGGTAAAACCACGCTCACCTACCTGATCCCGCGCCTTTATGATCCCTCCAAAGGCCGCATCCTGATCGATGGGCATGACCTGCGCCAGGTGATGCTCGACTCGCTATCGACCCAAATTGGCATGGTCACCCAGGAGACACATCTCTTCCATGACACCATCCGCACCAACCTGCTCTACGCCAAACTCGAAGCCACCCAGGCTGAGCTGGAAGCGGCTGCCAGGGCAGCCAATATCCATGAATTCATCATGGAACTGCCGGATGGCTACGACACCATCGCCGGTGAGCGCGGCTACCGGCTGAGCGGCGGTGAAAAGCAGCGCATCGCCCTGGCACGCGTGATCTTAAAAGACCCGCGCATCCTGGTGCTGGACGAGGCCACCAGCCATCTCGACAGCGAATCGGAAGCCTTGATCCAGGAAGCCCTCAAACACGTCATGGCCGGGCGCACCAGCATTGTCATCGCGCACCGTCTGAGCACCATCCTGGCGGCGGACCTGATCCTGGTCATGGACCGAGGGCAGATCGTGGAGCACGGCACACACGAGCAGTTGCTGGCGCTGGGAGGTCTATACGCCAGCCTGTACGACACTCAGTTCAGCCGGGAACGTCAAATTCCATCCACTCCAACTTATTCATAGGAAAACCATTGGATACAAACCATTTTTCACTCAACGAATACCAACGACTGGCCGGCCGTACGGCTGGCGCAGGTGGCGACGGTGAGCGCCGCTTGATGGTAGCAGCGCTTGGCCTGGCTGGTGAAGCTGGCGAATTCGCCAACCTGGTCAAGAAACTCACCGCTCATGGGCATGATATCTCACCGGCAATCCTGGCAGATGAATTGGGGGATGTATTATGGTACGTCGCCGAAGCCGCCACTGCTTGCGGCCTGAATATGGGAGACATCGCCCAGGAAAACGTCCTCAAGCTGCAAGAACGTTATCCGGAGGGCTTTGCCGAGGAACGCAGCATCAACCGCCAGCGTTAAGACGGCAGCCGCGCTCATTTCATCGCAGCATGCCCTCGCCCAGGAACGAATTCTTATCAGGAATCAAAGCCGACCTGCCCATCCTGGTCGGGGTGATCCCTTTTGGATTGATCTATGGCGTGTTAGCGCTTGATGCGGGTCTCGCGCCTGGGGAAGCTTTAGCCATGTCGGCGATCGTCTTCGCCGGCTCCGCACAGTTCATCGCAGCCCAGCTTTTCGGTACTGGAACTCCGGCACTGGTGATCATTCTGACCATCGCCATCGTCAACTTACGCCATGCCCTATACAGCGCCTCGATCGCGCCGCATGTGAAGAAGCTTACCTCCTCATGGAAGTGGGGCCTGGCCTACTTGCTCACCGATGAAGCTTATGCGGTCAGCATCACGCATTACCAGGAAGATAAATACCCACAATCCAGCGATACCCACCCGGATGATCACAAGCATTGGTTCTTTCTTGGGGCTGGGTTAACCCTATGGATCACCTGGCAGCTCAGCACAGCAGTCGGCATTTTCATCGGCGCGCAGGTACCAGAAAGCTGGTCCCTGGATTTCACCCTGGCGCTGACCTTCATCGCCCTGGTCGTGCCGCTTCTCAAGGACCGCGCTAGCCTGGGGGCCGCCTTGGCAGCAGGCCTTATGGCAGTACTGGCATTTACGCTGCCTTACAAGCTAGGATTGGTCACCGCTGCCCTGGTGGGCATCCTGGTAGGCTTATGGATTGAGGCGAAATCATGAGCATCTGGCTCACTATGATCATTGCCGGGGTGATCACATATGGGATACGTCTATCTTTCATCATACTTTTCGGACAAAGAGATATCTCCGAACCTATTCGACGGGGATTGCGCTTTGTGCCCCCTGCAGTTTTGACCGCCATTATCTTTCCAGAGCTACTGTTCCCCAACGGCATGCTGGAAATATCGCTGGTGAACACCCGCTTGGTGGCTGGCATCCTGGCTGCGCTGGTGGCCTGGCGCACCAAGAGCGTGGTACTGACCATCCTGGTGGGCATGGCGGTTCTGTTGAGCCTAGAATGGTTGCTTTAAATTTAACAAGTGTTACGCGGTTGGAATGGCTTAGGCCCGAAAATGAGTGTTGCGGGTGCTACCTGCACCCCTCATACTCGAATTGCTCTCAAGCATACTATCTTTCAGGGGATAAACGCTCGACTTTCTCAGCTTGGATATAGGGCTCGCCGCTGTTTGAGTCCAACTCGACAATCCCTTCGATCAAATAAGGTCCAGGATCAGATAACTCCCCCCGGTAACGGCGGTAGACCTCCGCATAGATGACCACATCCAGTATCCCCTCCAGATCTTCCAGCGACATATAATAGAGATAATCGCCGCGGGCAGTCCGGAAGCGTCTCCATATCTGTCGCATCCCGGCAACTTGCACCCGCTGGCCCACGAGCGCGGCTGCCTGGATGGTGCTGAGCGCTCCGAGAGCTTGGATCTGCTCAGCTACCAGCTCCAGCGGATGGGCGATCACCCCTACACCCAGGACATCTTCTTGCGCGGCCATTTTTTGCTCCAGCGACCAATCTGCCAACTCTTCCTCCGCCAGCACGAACAAGGAGAGCTGCCCCCCACGCCAGCCTCCCCTCTCCAACTGGCTTAACAGGCTAGGAGCCGTTCCAAATCCTTCGAAAGATCCCGCTTTAACCAGGTTCTGCGCCTCTACGGGGCGGGGGTCCACTCGCGCCAGGAAATCGTGCCAGGAGTGGAAAGGTCGCTGTTCCAGGATGCTGGATTGCGTTCGCCGGGTCAGGTCTCGCACCTGGTCGAGCCCCATAAATAATATCGGCTCTTGATCGACATAACTCACACCGAACTCACGCTGCGAGTAATTAACGTGGGGCGGTCGAATGGTTAAACCCATGCGCCGGGCTTCCATGAGGTACACTCGCTGCCCGTAATAACCTCCCCAGTTGGCCAAGACCGCCGCCATAAAGATAGCCGGGTGGTGAGTTTTGCACCAGGCCGCCCGCCAGGCGATTTGCGCGTATGAAGCTGCATGCGCCTTGGGGAAGCCATAACCTGCAAAAGCCGCCATAAGCTCCCAAACGCGCTCGGCTACCTCCTGGGGAACACCACTATGGTGATAAGCCCCGGCGACGAACTTCTCTTTCAGGGTCTGCATCTGCTTGCCCGGATCAAAATGGCTCATGGCGCGCCGCAGCAAATCGGCATCCGCCAGGCTTAAGCCAGCCAGCTCATGGGCGATGCGCAGAACCTGCTCCTGGTAAAGGATCACACCATAAGTATCTTCTAATAAAGGGGCGAGTGAGGGGTGCAGGTGGGTGACCTGCGCTTCGCCGCGATGTCGCCGCACAAAGGCGTCCTTAAGTCCACCGGTCAGCGGACCGGGACGGTATAAGGCCAGGGCGACCATAATATCGTCGACGCTCCTGGCATTAACCTCTTTCAAGGTAGCCCGCATACCCGGGCTTTCGATCTGGAAACAGCCGATCGTGCGCCCGTTCTGGACCATATCGGCGGTGATTTCATCATCCTCAGGTATAGCTTCAAGCATATCCAAAGGATTGCCATACTTGCCTGGTTGAGCCGTAAATAATTCCTGGGCTACATCTCCAAGCACGGTAAGGCCACGTATACCCAACAGATCGATCTTCACCAGTCCCATGCGCTCGATCGAATCCAGGTCAAATTGGGTGATGAGGACGCCTTTCGTTGCCAATTGGGTCGGAA
>DAOVXM010000461.1 GCA_030636125.1 Chloroflexota bacterium
AATAATTATCCATACCCATTAGTAAAAACAGTTTACCCAATCCGGCATTATCTATCACAGACAAAACGCCTTTGTTGAGAGAGGAATGGAAAATCAATAAGAGTAAGCTACCATGGATGGTTTCCCAGCGCGGCTTGAGATACCCGTTCAGACCATACCGGGTCGATTATGAAGTTTAAGACAGCCGTTGAAACCTTTGAAAAGAGAGATGGTTCCACAGGATCATCGCCAACCACGTCACCGGTGTGCGGGTTGCGAGCGCCGTCTTTACCAAAAGCAACCGGTTCACCATCATCCTCATACGCCACTACGCCCAGTCCTACCAATCTGTCAGCCAGCAAGCGAAATGCCTAATGGTCGTGCCCTTCAGGAGCGTCGCTGCAAGCCGTTGCGATCAGAAAAAGTACCAAAAAAATAAACCCCTCGGGCCATTTCCTTGTTCCCTTCCCCCTGTCTCTCTTTCCCACAATTCGCCTTTCCCCGATTGACAACCAACCTTACCCATGATAATATATGACCCTGGTCATAATTGTTATTAGGTCATTATTTTTATAAAGGAACATATGAACACGACAATTTCTCGCCGGGAACGCAAGAAAGAAGAGACACGCCAGCGTTTATTGAGCGTCTCGCTGGAACTTTTTCACGAGCAGGGTTACTCAGCCACCACAGTCGAGGACATTACCGAGAGAGTCGATGTTGCTAAGGGCACATTTTTCAATTACTTCTCCTCAAAGGAAGCCCTTTTGAGCGAGCTAAGCGTTTGGGGAATTGAAAAGCTGCAAACAGCACTTGATGTCAGTAATGGCGCACCACAGAGTCCGGTTGCCCGCATTAAGCTCCTGATGCGGCTCTTAAAAGAGCATATGGGTGAGAAGATGAAGTTGCCCCGCCGGGCTTACGCAGCACGCCTGTTCACCCCGCCTCCAACACAACATGCACTTTCCGCCATCTTGACCGACCTGGTAAGCGAAGCGCAGACTAGTGGTGAGATTCGTGCGGAATTGGACGCTGTACTGGTAAGCAATTTACTGCACATGTCCGTCTTCTGGAGTATGGTTAACTGCCAGGAAAATGAAGACGGTCCTCCCCCACAAGCACAATTCGAGAATGTTATAGATCTTTGGATGGACGGGATTGGCGGTCCGGAATGGAGTAAAGAATGGGATCATTAGGAAGAGCAATAGGATACCTTAAAACTTATTGGCTGCTGGCGGCTGGAATCTTTATCAGCCTTATTATCGCTACGATGTTGAATCTGGTCATACCCCTTATCACGGGTCGGATTATCGACGAAGGCATCGAGGCCGGTGTAGCCCGATATATCAAGCTGGGAGCGCTGGCGATGGTCGGCGTGGCATTGCTGCGGGCGCTGTTTTCCTTCACTCAGAACTTCTGGGCTGCAAAAGCCTCCCAGAACGTGGCGTATGATATGCGCAACGCCCTCTACGATAAGATCCAGAAACTTTCCTTCGGCTACCACGACCGGGCGCAGACGGGTCAACTGCTCACCCGCGCCACCAGTGATGTGGACCGGGTGCAGATGTTCGTCGGGCGTGGTTTAATTATGTTCGTCATGGCTCTGCTTATGCTGGTCGGCAGCCTGATCCTGCTCTTTTCCATCGATTGGCAGTTGGCACTCATAATGGTTGTGATTATCCCGCTTACCATGGGGATATTTATTTTATTTGCCTCACGCTTACGCCCCCTGTTTACCAAAGTGCAGCAATATATCGCTCAACTTAACACCATCCTGCAGGAGAATTTAGCCGGTGTGCGGGTGGTCAAAGCTTTTGGGCGCGAACCTTACGAGTGGAATCGTTTTTCAGTCGCCAACCTGGATTTGATGAACCAGACCATAGACGTTGGGAAGATGATTGCGATCGCATTTCCGCTCACCTTCTTGATCGCCAACCTGGGCACGCTGGCGGTCGTCTGGTTAGGCGGTCTCCAGGTGATTGGCGGCAGGTTGACCATTGGTGAACTGGTGGCATTCCAGAGCTACCTGCTGATGGCTACTTTCCCCATCCTGATGTTGGGGATGATCCTGGCGATGGTCTCCCAGGCTGCTGCCAGTTCCGACCGGATATTTGAAATCCTGGATACCCGATCGGAGGTGATCGAAAAACCGGACGCAATCGATCTGCCGCAGATTGAGGGGAGGGTGGCGTTTAAGGGTGTCTGGTTCAGTTACTATGGTCACAAGGGCGCTGAAGAAACTGGGGAATCGGACGGTCGCAAACAAAAGCGGGGACACGGTTCAGGGGCTGGAGGTATGGGCGGCATGGGTATGGGTATGGAGATGGGGATGGGCGGAACAGGCGCACCCCCAACGCCGGAGGTAGATGATTGGGTGCTGAAAGATGTTTCCTTCACAGCAGAACCGGGTCAGGTAATCGCCTTACTTGGGGCAACCGGATCTGGCAAGAGCACTATCATCAATCTGCTTCCCCGCTTCTACGATGTAACCCGCGGGGACGTGACCATTGATGGCATAGACGTGCGCGAAGTGACGCTCGACTCGCTGCGCTCGCAAGTCGGCATCGTGATGCAGGAGACCACACTCTTTACCGGCACTGTACGGGAGAATATTGCCTACGGTCGTCCCGATGCGACCCTGGAGCAAGTTGTTTCGGCTGCCAGAGCCGCCGAAGCAGACCAATTCATCCAGGAATTTGCTGATGGGTACAACACCCAGGTCGGTGAACGCGGCGCAACCCTTTCCGGCGGGCAGAAACAGCGTATTGCCATCGCTCGGGCTTTGCTGCTCGACCCACGTATCCTGATCCTGGATGACAGCACCAGCAGTGTGGACATCGAGACCGAGTACCATATCCAGCAAGCGCTGGACAAGTTGATGGTGGGTCGCACCAGTTTCGTCATCGCCCAGCGCATCAGTACGGTACAGAATGCCGAAAAGATCCTGGTCCTGGATGGCGGGAGGATCGCCGCCCAGGGGACCCACGAAGACTTGATGCGCGAAAGCGCCATCTACGCCGAAATCTACAGTTCGCAGCTGCACGGCGATTATGAGTTGATGCCCGAACTGGACGACGAGGATTTAGAACTTATCGATCCGGATCTCGATTTGGAAAGGGAGGTGGTCTGATGTTCCACGGACCAATGCGACAATTACGAGACGGGC
>DAOVXM010000079.1 GCA_030636125.1 Chloroflexota bacterium
AAATGGGTGCGTGTGGAAACATGCGCCTCCACGTCTCAATCCGAATTTAGCGAGAGAACCACTTAGGAGAAATAAGAACGTCTGATACAATCATCCATATAATGATCTGCGTAACTCTGGGGATAGAACTGTTCAGGCTGGGTTGTAGGATTTATTAGGCAGGTTATCCCCTAAAGATAGTGACAAACGGAACTATCCGGGCAAACAAAAATATGGATTAATATTAATATCGGTTTCGCTTTATATTTATCCTCGGTTGTTCAAGTTCATAAGGAGTAAAGAATGCGTAAAATTACCCGTGAAGATGCCCTTGAGTATCACCATCTTGATGGCAAACCAGGTAAGGTTTCTGTGGTGCCAACCAAACCAATGTTGACCCAGAGAGACTTGAGCTTGGCTTACACTCCGGGTGTAGCTGTGCCCGTTTTGGAGATCGAAAAGGATCAAAGCTTAAGTTACGAGTACACCTCCAAAGGGAATCTGGTAGCGGTTGTCTCTAATGGGACAGCGATCCTTGGTTTAGGAGACAGGGGAGCTTTGGCATCAAAACCGGTTATGGAGGGCAAAGGAGTTCTTTTTAAGAGATTTGCTGATGTTGATGTGTTCGATATTGAGGTAGATACACACGACGCCGACGAGTTGATACGCGTAGTTGCTGCTATTGCTCCCACTTTTGGTGGAATTAATCTGGAAGATATCAAGGCTCCTGAATGTTTCTACATAGAAGAGACACTCAAAGAGATGCTTGATATCCCTGTATTCCATGATGACCAGCATGGTACTGCAATTATTTCATGTGCAGCCTTGCTCAATGGCCTTGAACTGGTTGGGAAAAAAATCGCGGAAGTAAAAATTGCAATATCTGGCGCAGGTGCCTCCGCAATATCGTGTGCAAAACTAATGGTACGGCTTGGCGCTACACGCGAAAATATTACCCTGGTTGACTCGCGTGGTGCTGTATATAAAGGTCGCGAGGGAGGGATGAATAAATATAAAGAGTTATTTGCGTCTGAAACAGATGCTCGCAATCTTGCGGATGCTGTGCGTGGTGCTGATGTATTCTATGGGCTTTCTATTGCTGATATCCTTAAACCCGAGATGGTTAAGACCATGGCTGATCGCCCATTAATTTTTGCGATGGCTAACCCTGACCCAGAAATTAAATATGAGTTAGCCAAAGAGGTACGACCGGACGCCATCGTCGCGACAGGACGATCGGATTACCCAAATCAGATCAATAATGTGTTGGGCTTCCCATTCATCTTCCGTGGTGCTTTGGATGTGCGTGCCACGTCGATTAATGAGGAGATGAAAGTTGCAGCTGCACACTCATTAGCAAATCTGACCAAAGAAGATGTACCGGATAGCGTTTTGCGTGCCTATGGTTTAGAGAGCCTTAAGTTTGGTGTTGATTATATTATCCCCAAGCCGTTAGACCCACGAGTTCTACTCTGGGAGGCCCCTGCTGTTGCCAGGACCGCCATGGAGACCGGCGTGGCCCGTCGCCAGCTTGACCTCGAGGAATATCGGGCGCAATTAGCTTTCCGTCAGGGAATGGGGGAACAGGTGCGGTATTATATTATGTCGAAGGCGCAAAGTTGCCCAGACAGAAAGCGTGTTGTTTTTGCAGAGGGAGAAGAGCCAAAGATTATTCGCGCAGCTGCCCAAATCGCTGATGAAGGCATCGGTGTGGCAATATTGATTGGGCGGCCTGAAGTGATCGAAGAGAAGATCACTTCACTGGGATTGGATTGTTGCCCAGAGATGATTGATCCTGCGAAATTTGACCGCATTGATGAATACGCTGAAGCCTATTATGATTTGCGTCAACGGAGTGGTGTAGCGCGTAAAGATGCTTTAAAACGTGTACGCGAACCCAATGTCTTTGGTCCAATGATGGTTAAACTGGGTGAGGCGGATGCGTTTATCTCAGGTTTAACCTACGATTATCCTGAAGTTATTCGCCCTGCTCTGCAAATTCACCATACCCAGCCTGATGTGCGACGTGCAGCGGGTGTATATATCATGGTGGTTGGCAATCGAACTTACCTGTTCACCGATGCCACAGTGAATATAGACCCAACTCCTGAGGACTTGGCTGAAATTGCCTGCCTTGCAGCCGACTTTGCCCGGCAACTTGGAATGGAGCCACGTGTGGCTCTGCTCTCATTCTCGAACTTTGGCAGCACTCCGCATCCTCTCTCCATGAAGGTTAAAAAAGCCGTTGAGATCATTAGGGAGAAATGTCCCGATTTCAAGGTGGATGGAGAGATGCAGGCAGATACTGCGGTTGTGCCAGAGATCATTGATGAACGTTACCCGTTTAGCGAAGTGCAAGATGCCAATGTATTGGTATTCCCGTCACTGGAATCAGCAAATATTGCATACAAAATACTCGCCCGTCTTGGGGACGCACAAGCAATCGGCCCGATCTTGCTTGGATTGGGTGCCCCTGTTCATGTTTTACAAACTGGTGATGATGTACGCGATATTGTTAATATTGCTGCTGTGGCGGTGATGGACGCTATGAACCGAAAGGAATGTTAGTTAAGCTGAACCATAAGTAACGAACGATAGTTTTATTTCGGGGCACCTCTGAGGAGGTGCCCCGCATGTATTTAGAGTGGCCTTTTGTGGTAGGATAGTGGGTAAAAAATTATTCTTAGGAGGTTGCATTTGATCCCTGTAACCCGGATATGTTTTGTTTGCCTGGGGAATATTGTGCGCAGCCCATTGGCGGAAAATCTATTTCTTAAAATTGCCGGTGAAGTAAGTGACGTGCAACGGTACTACATCGAGTCCGCTGGTACGGGTGCCTGGCATGTTGGCGAGTCGCCTGATCCGCGCATGCGGCAGGTTGCAGCTCGTCATGGCTTACGTTACGATGGGAGCGCAAGCCAGTTTCAGAAACGCGATTTCGACCGATTTGATATGATTGTTGCCATGGACACTCAAAATCGCTCTGATTTGATGAGGATGGCGCTCTCTCCAGAGAATAAGAAAAAAATATTCCTCTTGCGCGAGTTCGATCCTTTGGCTGGAGCAGATGTTTCCGTGCCTGACCCATACTACGGAGGCATCGATGGCTTTGAAGAAGTTTATCAAGTGATTGAACGTTCTTGCCGAGAGTTGCTGATTGCGTTAGAAGATGGACATCTTGGAAGGCAAGAATGATCCCCGATGTAGTTAGTGAGTGGTGCCAGAAGAATGGTTATGGGGAGGTAGTGTCGAGAAGTTCGGTGGGTGGAGGTTGCATTAATAACGGCGTGCGACTGAAGACAGCTTCTGGAATTACTTTTTTCCTTAAGACTAATCAAAGCGCACCTGCAGACATGTTCGTCCGCGAAGCAGAAGGGTTGGACGTATTAAGTGTGCCCGGAGGGCCACGTGTCCCGAAACCATATTTGTACGGGTCTGACTTTCTTCTCCTTGAAGATTTGGCACCATCCTCCCGTACTGCGAACTACTGGTCTACCTTTGGGCGCCAGCTAGCTAGCCTGCACAACTATACAAATCCAAATTTCGGCTTTGCTCACGATAATTATATTGGGAGTACACCGCAACCCAACTCCTGGAGAGATGATGGTTATACATTTTTCAGCGAACATCGTTTATTGTTTCAAGCTGAGCTCGCCAGGAAGCGAGGCTTACTCGGTATTACAGAGGCTCGCCAGGTTGATAATATATGTAATCGACTGGTCGATCTAATTCCAGAACAACCCCCATCGCTCATCCATGGTGACTTGTGGAGTGGTAATGCTATGACTGATATTGCAGGAGAACCAGCCATAATCGATCCGGCTGCTCACTATGGATGGGCGGAAGCTGACTTAGCCATGACCACCCTCTTTGGCTCTTTTCCAGAGGTTTTTTATCGAGCATATCGTGAGGTTCGTACGCTTGAAGATGGTTTTAGGGAGCGCTTCCATATTTATAATCTTTACCATTTGTTGAACCATCTTAATCTCTTTGGAACTGCTTATTTAGGGCAGGTGCTCTCTATACTTACAAGAACCCGTATATTTTTGGAGCCCAGTTCTAGGTAAACTGGGCTCATCTTTTCGTAATAAACAGCTGGGGATTCAAAACAGAGACAGCTTAATTTGCACCAATGGTTTAAATACTTTCTGTCAGAGAGAAATAGTCCTCAAAATCAGGTGACCATCCTTGGACGGTATATTCTCCTGTGGCTTTATCTTGTATGTAGTTCCCATGATATTCTCCCTGGATAATATCGTTCAGCGCTTCAACCAGGATGTCAATCTCATCCAGCGTGTTGTATAGTCCAAATGAGACACGGACTAATCCTGGTCTATCCCTTCTGTCCCCTGCCATCATCTGATCTCTCACTGTTCCGGCTTGCTCGGAACTTAAGCCCAAAAGTTGCAGAATGTAGGGGTGAGCGCAAAAACAACCGTTGCGCACTCCGATGCCAAATTCATGACTGAGGATCGCGGCTACAAGAAAATGAGACATTCCTTTGATCTGTATAGGTAATATTCCGAGACGGTCCGAATTTTGGGATGAACAATTGCCACCGAAAATTTGCAGATCAGGGATTGTCTTCATTTTTTCAAAGGCATATACCATTAATTCGGTCTCGTGTTGGGTGACTTTATCCATGCCTACAGCTTCAAGTTGGTTGATTGCCGATGCCAGAGCAACTGCACCAACTGTGTTTGGACTGCCAGCCTCATCCCGATCCGGTGGTTTGGCCCATACCACATCGTCCAGAGTAACAATCTCTACAGTGCCTCCACCTCTTTGGTCAGGATCGCCCTGCTCGAAGGTGTCCCGTCTACCAATCAGAGCACCAGTCCCAAATGATGCGTACATTTTATGGGCAGATATAGTAAAGTAATCTAGGTGGCTAGGGTCATCGATAGTTCTCATATCAACCTTACGGTGGGGGGCCAACTGCGCACAATCCACCAATATCTGCGCGCCAACGGAATGAGCTTTCTCTGCAAGCCGGTGGATTGGATTTATATGCCCGGTCACATTACTGGCTCCAGTGATTGCTATCAGGGCTACACGGTTGCCATAGTGTGCCAGTTGCTGGTCGAAATCATCTTCATCCAAACATCCCTCAGAGGTTAGTCCGATATGAATTGTTTTAGCAACAAACCGCCAGGGTAAATCATTTGAATGATGTTCCATACCGCTTGTCAATATGATATCGCGACCTTGGTTGAGGGGAAATCGACGGGCGAGCTTATTTGTAGCTTCTGTGGTATTTTTACCAAAGATACAGGTGTGGGTTTGCGGATCAGCGCCAACAAATTTTAGTACTGTTTGACGGGCGTCCTCGTAGACATGTGTGGATAGCTGGCTTTTAAAACCTGTGCCGCGATGGACGCTACTGTAGTAGATCAGAAAATCGTTGACCGCTTTTTGTGTGCATTTTAAAGCGGGAGTGGAAGCTGCGTTATCAAAGTTGATATAGCGTGTGTGGTCGCCATTTAGCAAGGGGACTTCGGCTTCCAGGCCAACGTACAAATTTTGGTAATCATGAATGGAGTTTTGATTAATCATTAACTGTCCTTTGTTAATTGAGTTATGGAGAATCTCGAAAAATTGGAGTGCATGAGGGCGCACGTCCCAGGCGTACTAATTTTCCGAGTAATTCACTAGTGTTGCGCCATTATTTCCAAACTGTCGAGTCACGTTCGCCGCGCAACACTAGCTCCTAATATAATTTTATAATCATGTTTTTTACAGATTGGTTTAATGATAATGATTTCTCCTGTGGGATTTGGAATAATCACAAATTTGCATAATTGTAATGCTGAATTTCTCCTTAAGATTCTGAATTAATCAAAATTGCCTCTTGCAATTCGGACAATATTAGTATATACTGTGTGTGCTTGTGGGAGAAAGTGGGATAAAGTGGAGCGCCGGAATACTTCCGGCGTTCGCCTGTTAAAGGAAGGATAGAACAAATGTTCCTTGGCCAGTATAGGCACAACCTGGATAACAAAGGTCGCCTCACAGTTCCAGCTCGTTATCGTGAGATGCTGGAGGACGGTGCCTATATAACCCAAGGCTTTGATCGGAATTTGATGATCTGGCAGTCATCTGCTTTCGAGGCAATCTCCCAGCGAGTGGGTCAGATGAGTATCACTGACCCTGCATCCCGTTTGTTGCGCCGCTTGATCTTTTCCAGTGGAGAACGTGCGGAAGTAGATCGAGCTGGTCGGATCCTTATACCACAATTCTTACGCCAAGCAGCTTACTTGGATGGTGAAGCCGTTGTTGTTGGCGTAGGGGATTATTTCGAAGTATGGTCTCCATCACTCTGGGACGAGCAGGCTGCTCAACTCCAAGATACGGAGGCTAATGCACAACGCTTTATCGCGTTTGATCTTACGTCTGGATAAACCGACAAGATCAGAGTTGCATCGGGATGTCTGAGCATCGTCCGGTACTTTACCATGAAATTATACACGCTTTACGGCCACATCGGGATGGATTATATGTAGATGGCACTGTAGGTGCTGGGGGACATGCTTTTGGTATTTTGCAAGCTAGTGAGCCAAATGGGCGTTTGTTAGGCTTTGATGTTGATCCAGGGGCTCTTTCGGTTGCGAGCGAGCGATTATTTTCATTTGGGTCCCGGGCTGTTCTCATTCTGGCTTCTTATACTACACTCCGTGAGCAGTTGAATATATTGGGGTGGAATTCTGTCGACGGGATCTTATTGGATTTGGGGGTGTCTTCTATGCAATTAGATACGGCTGAACGGGGTTTTTCCTTTCGATCGGATGCTCCGCTAGATATGCGCTTTGATCCGAATAATCCGGTGAGCGCTGCGGAATTAGTTAACCAACTCTCTGAGAAAGAGTTGGCTGATTTGCTGTTCCAATATGGCGAAGAACGGCGGTCGCGTCAGGTAGCTAAAGCCATTGTCCAATCCAGACCTCTATCCTCCACACGTCAATTAGCTGATGTTGTAGCTCGTGTTACCCGGGGAGGGCGGAAAAGATTGCATCCTGCTACTCGCACTTTTCAAGCTTTGAGGATCGCTGTTAACCGAGAACTGGAAGCTATTGAAGAAGTCCTTCCCCAGGCAGTAGATGCCCTTGTTCCGGGTGGGCGGTTAGCAGTGATCTCCTTTCATTCGTTGGAAGATCGTATTGTAAAGAATTATTTCCGCCGCGAGAGTAGAGATTGTATATGTCCATCAAAACAACCAATGTGTACTTGTGGACATCAAGCCGTATTGCGTGAAATTACTCGCCGTCCGATTAAGCCCCAAGAGGCTGAGATGGCAGATAACCCTCGTTCTCGAAGCGCCCGCCTTAGAGTGGCGGAGAGGCTCGAGACCTAAGTTACTAATTTAACCGTGTGATTGAAGCATTCTTCTAATTTGTTTGTATGAATGCTGGCACGACACTTGCAAACCTGTTGGATAGGCAGGAATATCCTGGTTGTCCTGCAGGAGGAGTAAATGGAAAACTTTCGTAATCTTACTCAAGCATACTCGCAAGCGCCTTGGCGAAAGCAGTTGAAGTTTATTGGACTGTTTTTGCTTCTGGTGGTGTTTGTCGCGCTGATTGCTGGCATTTATTTAGATGTAACGGCGCGAACTGCCACTATGGGACGAGAAATTCTGATTATGAAAAAAGAGATTGACAGCTTAGAGTTAGAAGTTGCTGACTTGGAGACCCAATTAGCGTTTATGACATCCTCCGATGAGATGGAGAAGCGCGCTCTTAGTCTTGGCTTCCAACCAGTTGAGATCGATCAAGCCATGTACCTGATCGTGGATGGTTATGTATCACCTGAGTATGTAAATTTAGCTCCTCCTCCTGAGACAGTCAAAACCGTAGCAGCAAATTTGCCTCCAGGTTTCACTGAGTCGTTGTTTGATTGGTTGGGACAGAATGTATTGCCTCCCGTCGATCAAGTGCTGGGGGTGAAACCATGAGGAATGAAGGCGTTTGGCGCTATACTTTGCTCGGCACTCTCTTTTCTCTGCTGGCGGTTTTGATTATGGTCCAGTTAGTGCGTATTCAATTAAATCCCGAACAAGTTTCACACTTCTTGGGACAAAGCGATTTGTATGCAGGAGAATGGCGCACTGTTATACCAAGACGGGGTTTGATATATGACCGTCAAGGTCATTTGCTGGCCGGAAATACCACCGTGTATGAAGTAGGCGTAGAGTTAGCACGCGTACGGAACCCGCATACGATTGCTCTTACCCTTAATGTAGTGCTTGGCTTGGATTATTCTGAGGTTTACGATGCAGTTAGTACAGGAGCCTCGTCAGAGGTGGCGACCCTCGTTTTAGATGATTTTGTGCCTCAAGAATATATCGATCGCTTAGAGCAATTTAAGCAGGATATCGACGAGACCTACGTAGGTAGCAGGGGCAAAGATCCTCCAAGCCTGTCTGGATTGGTATACCAGCCTCACCTACAGCGCAGTTACCCTGAAAAGGATCTGGGATCAAATATATTAGGCTTTGTTAGCCGTGAAGGAGTAGGTTATTTTGGCGTTGAAGCCAAATACCAGGATCTACTAGCCGGTGTTCCTCAGACAGTATGGATGCCACTCGATCCAAATAGGGCAGAGGAGTTACCAGAAATCTCCGGTGGAGCAACAATGGTTCTGACGCTCGATCGAGCCATCCAGGCTGAGATGGAAGATATCATCGATAGGGCAGTAGAGTTTAATGGTGCGGAGTCAGGTA